>NZ_JBHFHK010000087.1:0-6702 GCF_041928215.1 Hubeiibacter jixunmingi
ACCGATGAATCTTTTGCTGCTAATATCTATCTGGCTGCAACAATAATCAATTTGCGTTAATTGTCAACACGCCCTACTATAGTTTATTCCCCTTATGCAAAAAAATTACGGTTTTGCGTAAGTCCTATTTTTTTTGTTTGCATGCTTTTTTATTCGAAGGAATAGCAATGAACGCTTTAAAATTTTTGATCGTTATCGTTTTGTTATATATGGCACAAAGTTATTATCTCATGTCAAATGGTCATGTAAAAGACTTTATCGAACAAGCTGAAATGAAATCTATGCAAGACCCTGTTGCGGCTTGTGAATATTATAGTGATGACGTTGAAGTCAATATGAACTTACAGGCACCAGGCGGACACTGGGAAGTCGAAGGTGGTAAGGATGAGTTGTGTGGTTTTATCCGTCAAAATCAGGCTGCTGCTGTAGTTATGCAATCTGATGTAAATTGGACCTTTGACAATGTAAAAATAAATAGTCGCTTCCCGTGGCAGAATGCCAAAGCAGATTATGAAATGACGGGTTCACAGACAGTTATGGGACATACTATTCAATCTCATACCAAAAATGCAATCGAAATCAAACGCACGCTGACTGGTCTAAAAATCACCAAAGTTAATGTAACAGGTGGTGCAGGTTAAGGATATTGCACATTGGATAAGCAATAATTAGAGACGCCGTGCTCAGTAACCTGTAACACGGCTGACTTAACGCGTTTATTTTTTAAAACAACAATTCTTTTTCACTTTCAAAATAAAAATCTTGCCCTGTAATCGGATCAACAAACTGGATAGACTTTGCCAACAGCTGTAATGGTGAAGAAAAATCAACGTCCGCACGATGACAAATTTGCGGATATAGCTCATCATTTTTTAAGGGCAAACCTAAATAATTCATATGCACACGCAATTGGTGCATTTTTCCAGTAATCGGTTTAAGTTGATATTTCCCCCACTCACCTTGCCTTGCAATCAGCTCAATTTGAGTTTCACTATTGGCTATTTTATCAGGATGAATTTGCATAGTATAAAATGGCTCACCACGCTCAAGATGTAACTTTAAATGCTGCGGAAATAAAATATTTTCACGATATGGTGCAATAGCATAATAGATTTTTTGCACTTGTTTTTGGGCGAAAAGCTGTTGATATAACGCACGAGATGAGACGGTTTTACTAAATAAAATCAAGCCCGCAGTATCTTTATCCAAACGATGAATGGGTGTTAAATCAGGCAAGTTAAATTGTTTTTTTAAACGTGTTAATAAGGTTTGTTGTACATATTGTCCTGTCGGTGTCACGGGCAAAAAATGCGGTTTATCCACCACCAATAGATCTTGATTTTCAAAAATAATCTGATGTGAAAAAGGCACAACAATTTCTTGTGTCAAATGGCGATAATAATAAACTTTTTGATTTGTAAGATAAGGGCTATCTACGCTGAGTACATTTCCATTTTCTGACATAACTAAGCCGTCATGAAAGCGTTGTTGCCACTCGCTAGCTTGAATATGTGGAAATTTTGCAATTAAAAAATCCAATAGCGTGATGAAGTTACTTTGTGCAGGCAAATGTACACAACTAGGCGTTACGCCATCACGCATTAAAAATGCCTTATGGTTTGACGCTGGGTATTGTGATGTCATGAATGCAACCTTAGTTACGATAGCGACGAAACCCGCATATTGCTGCAAATGCCGACATCGCCCATGCCAGTAACATTGATACTAACGTATGGCTAAAAAAGTGATCACCGATAGCCATTTTATAGCCACCCATCAACCATGCAAATAGGGTCACTGATGCGATGATTTTCCAACGATGATTAGTTAGACTGGGTAAAAAAGCCAATGCGTACAAGGCAAAACCTGAGCTAGCGTGAGCAGCAGGAAAACATTTTGCAGGGATTTTTTGAGCCATACTTTCCAATAATGGCAAATATGGCATATCACCGCCGAATAGCGTTAGATATGCAGGGCAAGCCACGTGCGTCACGCTTTTTAGGCTAGCGATGACAGTAGGTATCATCAGCATGGTGATAGCAAGATAACCTAGCTCCCTTTTACTCAGTATTGCGACTGGGCTGAAGCATCGCTGAGCCGATAATACTACGGTTTTAGGCTGACGATCAGCGTACCACCGATAAACATAAGCCAAGATTAAATACACTTCTAATAGAATAAGTAACCGCTTAGGTCCAGTGTAAAATACCCAATCAGGCAAGCGAGCATCTTTGGCAATCCACCACTGACCGTCATCCATATAAAACCATTGGCTGATGGCAAGATCAATCGAGCTATGCTCCAACCATGCAGTGGCGATGACTGCTAAAAATAAAGCAGTCAGCATCTCGATACACCATTGTCGCACAGGCGGACGATAATCAGTGGACGTGGCAATCATTGGATAAACTTCGCCTTGCCTTCAATAGCAGTACTGTGCACATCAAATAGAGAAAGCAATGTTGGGGTGATGGCATCGTGCGTCAAAGGTTTATTTCCATCCACGGTTTGAATGCCCGAATTTTTGCCAACCCACATCACTGCACTGATATGACGTTGTTCGATTGGTGCGATGGCTTTAGGCATACCGTGTAGATATATTCCTTTTTCACCTAAACTTTCACCATGGTCAGAAGCATACAGCATAGCAACTTGATGGCTGTCATCATACTGTTTTAGCCAGCCAACTGTTTTAGCCAAAAAGTCATCTGTGGCAAGGAAAGCATTATCAAAGGCATTGATGAGTGCCTGATGATCACATTTGGCAAGTTCATTGCTTTCGCAAACAGTGGTAAATTTGGCAAATTCAGCATCATAACGTTTATAGTACGCAGGACCGTGGTTACCCATTTGGTGTAATACGATCAGCACATCTTTGCCTTGATGGTTTTTGACATAGTCATCCAACCCAACGAGCATACCCACATCTCGACACTCGTTATAAGGATTGGTGTTACATACCGTATTGGTTGGGGCAACTTTGTAATCATCATACTGCTCAGCAGGCAATCTATTCATCACACCTTTTGAGTCAGAATTGTTATCACGCCAGAGCACGTTCACACCAAGGCGATGTAAGGTATCAATGACATTTTCTTGGTATTGAGCAGTGTCTACGTCATAGTCTTTTTCACCAAGATAACTAAACATACAAGGAACGGAATAGGCAGTTGACGTACCACAAGACATGACTTGACTAAAGTTAGTCAGCCCAGCACCTTGTAGCTTAGCAAGCTGAGGCATGGTTTCACGTGGGTAACCATTTAGTGAACTATGGTCAGCACGTGCAGTTTCACCGACGACCATCACCATCAATTTTGGCTTACGATTGCTCGGTAATGTGGTTTGTGCCGCATCGCTAGCATGGGCTATCATCTCTTTCGGTGCAGTAGCTTTTTTATACTCAATACTGGCAAGCTTGCCCA
Source organism: Hubeiibacter jixunmingi (assembly GCF_041928215.1). Taxonomy (NCBI): domain Bacteria; kingdom Pseudomonadati; phylum Pseudomonadota; class Gammaproteobacteria; order Moraxellales; family Moraxellaceae; genus Hubeiibacter; species Hubeiibacter jixunmingi. Next base: position 3,426 of record NZ_JBHFHK010000087.1, read on the forward strand.
TTGCATACACAGGTGTGATGGGATTGGTATAAAAACGAATCGGCTTATGCTCTCGGAAAAAGCTGGCATATTGCTTACTCAAAAGCCCAATTGGTACGCCAACAATCAATAAACTGACTAACCAAGTTAACATCCGTTGCAATAGGCTTTTCTTGAGCGGTGGAAAAACCACTTTTTGGCTAATCACCCAAATACTCGGCACAAGCCCCAAAAAAAATAATCGAAGCAAAAATACCGCATTCATCAAATCCTTACTTTCAGCCGTATCGGTTTGTAAGGCATTTTGCAACATGGTGGTATCATATACCGTACCATAAGTATCAGTAAAATAACTGGTCGCAGCCGCAATCAAAATCAGCAGTACCAACACTGCCTTAAGCGTAAAGCGATAACTGAGCAACACGATTAACAGTAGCAATACCCCACCCAATACAAAGATACTGGAGATGAAAAAAGCCAAATGCTCTGTAAAAGGATAGACTTTCAAAAGTTGCTTAAAAAAACTGAGATTGGCAGTCACAAGTAAAAAAGCCGCCACAATCGCCATCATGACATAAGCATTGATGGGTTTATGGCGAAAGGCAAATAAGCGATCGCTGAGTGAGGTCATAGTCATAGTAGATTAAGTTACCCGCAGGGTTTCGTGACAATAAAAAGACAAAAGCGTAAGCAATGCAGAGTTTGCCCATACGTCGAAAAAGCGTATATTATAACGGTAAAATGATAAGATTATCAAAAAAATTACCCTACTAATCACTTAGCTTATCGAACTTTTTGCAAACTTTGGCAGTATTTATCACGAAATGACTGGGCTTTGGTATGCATAGTAGTTTTCAATAAAAATCTAATCATTTTTGCCATTGCACCAAAACATTAAACACGTTTAAATAATAACAATGTTTATATAATTAGGAAGTTCGACATGACACGTCGTGTAGTGATTACAGGCATGGGCATCAACTCATGTATTGGCAATACTTTGGATGAAGTATTACATAGCTTACAAAATGGTATTTCGGGTACACGTCACAACGCGACTTATGCCGAACTTAACTTTAAGAGTCATGTTAGTGCCGCAGCAGTGCAAGACTTTGAGCATATTGACCGTAAATTAAAACGTTTTATGGGTGTTTGTGCGATGTATGCTTATAACGCAGCATCAGCAGCTGTAGAACACGCTGGCTTAAGCAAAGAACAATTGGCAGGCAATCCACGTTATGGTATCGCAGGTGGTAGTGGTGGTAATTCGACCGCATCCGTTATAGAAATGTCTAAACTATTGGCAGAGAAAGGTGCACGCAAAGTTGGTCCTTTCTTTGTACCACGTAATATGAGTAATACCATTACTGCCAATCTGGGCGTCGCTTTTGGTTTACAAGGTGTAGCACATTCCATTACCAGTGCCTGTGCAACGTCAGCCGATGCGATTGGTTATGCGTATAATCTTATCCAACTAGGCAAACAAGATTTGATGCTTGCTGGTGGTGGTGAAGAAGACCATTGGTCACAAAGTTTACTGTTTGATGCCATGGGTGCATTAAGCTCAAAATACAATGACACGCCAGAACAAGCCTCTCGCCCTTATTCTAAAGACCGTGATGGATTTGTGATTGCTGGCGGTGGTGGTTTTGTGGTGCTTGAAAGCCTAGAACATGCCCAAGCTCGTGGTGCAAAAATTTTGGCAGAAATAGTCGCTTATGCCGCAAATAGTGATGGTGCAGACATGGTTGCACCGAGCGGTGAAGGTGCAACGCGTTGTATCTTAATGGCATTAGACGAAGCAAAACAGCATGGTGTAGAAAAGATTGATTATGTCAATACGCATGGTACATCTACCCCTGCTGGTGACGTGACTGAGCTAAAAGCCATGGAGCGTGCTTTTGGTGTGGGCAATGTACCACCAGTCAGTTCGACCAAATCTATGACTGGGCATAGTTTGGGTGCAGCAGGTGTACAAGAAGCCATTTATTGTATGTTGATGATGCAAAATGATTTTATTGCACCAAACATCAACGTCACTGAATTAGATGAAGGAACGGCTGGTGTCGATATTGTACTTGAAAAACGCGATGCAAAACTGGATACTATTATGAGTAACAGTTTTGGTTTTGGCGGCGTTAATGCTTGCCTCGTGTTTAAAAAGTGGAATGGTGAATGACCTCTCTCCCCGAATCCTTCTTATGGGTTAAAGCGTTTCATATCATTGCGGTGGTCTGCTGGTTCGCCGCATTGTTCTATCTCCCTCGACTATTTGTATACCATGCGATGACCGATGCTGATGATGTCAAAGCCCATCAGCGTTTCCAAGTCATGGAACGCAAGTTATATCGGGGTATCATGTGGCCTGCAATGATTGCGACCTTAATTACTGCGCATTTTTTAGTAGATTGGGGCGATGCGATTCAAGGTTATCACCAAGCAGCTTGGTTTTATATCAAAGTAGCACTGGTGGGTTTATTGGTGATTTATCATTTGGTTTGTGGTTATTACCGCAAAAAACTGATTGAAAATGCCCATTATAAAAGCCATAAATTTTGGCGTTTTTTTAATGAAATGCCGACATTAATCTTATTGGCTTGTGTGATTTTGGTGGTGGTTAAACCAAGTTTTTAAATCATTTAAATGACCTTTCAGCTTTCTGACAATCAAAATAGGTAAATGATTATGTACGATTTAAAACTATTCACTAGCCGATTTTGGTTGTCTTTATTTTTGATTTCAATTTTGGGGTTGATTGCTTGGGGATTGATGCATATTTTTATGCTGTGAGCATTGATTTACCTTATCATATGAAAAAAATTAAACCTTGTTAATTTTTAAAATTATTTTTTGCAAAAATATTTTATAACTCGATTATTTTTTGTTAAGATGGTCATACTTTCCACTACATACTTTAGATTCAATGATGAAACAACAATTATTCTCTGTGCTTTTCGCTGCATTACTCGCAACCAGTAGCACACATATTTATGCATACGAATATCAATATGGCTCATATAGCGAAGCCACATTAAAAAAAGCACAAGCAGGTGATGCTGAAGCCCAGAATACCATTGGTGATGGTTATTATGAAGGCAATGGCATTGAGCAAGATTATGAAAAAGCCTTTGAATGGTACAAAAAAGCAGCCGATAAAGGTCATTTGGAAGCAATGAACTCACTTGCCTATATGTATGAAAATGGCGATGTAGGCGATGCAGATATTAGACCTCTTTCGAAAATGTAAATTTAGCGATTAACTTGCCAATTTATAAATCCTGCCACTAATTTCATTCTC
>NZ_JBHFHK010000088.1:0-6698 GCF_041928215.1 Hubeiibacter jixunmingi
CGATGAATCTTTTGCTGCTAATATCTATCTGGCTGCAACAATAATCAATTTGCGTTAATTGTCAACACGCCCTAATAGGTTATGCTATATTTTTTGCTATCATGTATCATTTTTATCTACAATAGATTGCTATTTTGGACAGTTCAATTAAAACCATATATTCATCAGCGATTGGTAAACTCAACACCTTTTATTCATTCACTTATAAGGAAATTTCAATTATATTTCATCGTGAATAAGGTATAATCGTGCCATTCAATTATTGGTTTAGGAGCTGTCGAGAAGATGAACACGTCAACGGATAATGCTACTTTACAACGCTTACAAGAGGTTGAGGCGTTACTTCATAGCATCAAAGCTGATTTAAAGCCAAGTCAAGCTCCCTCAAGCACGACTGTTCCGCATAAAAAAGTCATTCCAACCAATAGCAAAAAAGTACCCATTTCTTTTGAATTTTTCCCACCAAAAACTGATATTGGTATGGAAAAAATCCAAGTCGTGCATCAAGAATTACAACAGCTTAATCCTGAGTTTTTTTCGGTCACTTATGGTGCAGGTGGCTCAACTCGTGAACGTACTTTGCACACCATCGATTTATTACACAATAAAGGTACGCCTGTCACACCACATATCTCTTGTATTGGTGATGATAAAAAGCGGATCGCTGAATTATTAGATACTTATCAAGCAAAAGGCATCAACCGTATTGTTGCTTTGCGTGGTGATTTACCATCAGGTCAAGTGGGTTTGGGTGAGTTACCTTATGCACGAGATTTGGTAGAATTTATTCGCCATCATTCAGGTGATCATTTCCATATCGAAGTTGCGGCTTATCCTGAAATGCATCCACAGTCAGACAGTTTTGACCGAGATATTCAACGTTTTGGTGATAAAATCAAAGCGGGTGCCAATGCAGCAATTACACAATTCTTCTTTAATGCTGATGCTTATTTCCATTTTATTGATCGTTTAAATAAAAATGGCATTGATATTCCAGTGACTGCAGGTATTATGCCGATTACCAATGCCAGTAATTTGATCCGTTTTGCTGATGCAACGGGTGCGGATATTCCACGTTGGATCCGTAAACAACTGCAAGCCTATGGCGATGACACGAAAAGTATCAAAGCTTTTGGGCATGAAGTTGTGTTACGATTGTGCGAAAATTTGATTGCAGGTGGCGTGCCAAGCTTGCATTTTTATAGTATGAATCACACTGAGCCAAATCGTCAGCTTATTTTGGATTTGGGCTTAGCATAAAAATCAGAATATATGCTGTATAATAGGTCTGATCAAAAAATGAATCATCTTGGTCAGACTTATTTTTTGTATCATTAAAATGAAATCATAAAAATAATCTTTCAATCATTAAATTTAATAGCATATATAAACTAATGATATTTTTCATCATTGCATTTTTTTGTTATTATGCCCACACAATATTATTTATTTTATGGTTTTATGATGCAATTTTCTAAATTTGGGCAAAAATTTACACGCCGAAGTGGTATTTTACAACTCATGGATGACTTAGGGAACGCATTAAATAGTGATCGTCCAATCAACATGCTTGGTGGCGGCAACCCTGCACGCATCAATGAAGTTAATACTGTATATCATGAAATATTTCAACAACTTGCTCTAGATAACGATGGTGCAAGTGGTTTAGAAAATATCGGTAATTATTCTAGTCCACAAGGTGATAGCAAATGTATTGAAGCTTTGGTTGATTTTTTCAATCGCCATTATCAATGGAATATTACCAAAGAAAATATTGCTCTCACCAACGGCTCACAAAATGCTTTTTTCTATTTGTTTAATTTGTTTGGCGGTGCATTTGAACAAGATGGACAAACCAAAAATAAATCCATTTTATTGCCTTTAGCACCAGAATATGTCGGCTATGCTGATGCACATATTGAAGGACAACACTTTTGTAGTGTTGCACCGCAGATCCAACTCACTGAATATCAAGAACAGGAAGGCTTTTTTAAATACCGTGTTGATTTTGAAGCGTTGGAAAATTTACCTGAGCTGAAATCAGGGCAAATCGGAGCGATCTGCTGCTCTCGCCCAACTAATCCAACGGGTAATGTATTGACCGATGATGAGATGGCACATCTTGACCGTATCGCACAACGCTATGATATTCCTTTGATTATTGATAATGCTTACGGCATGCCTTTTCCAAATATCATTTATAGCAACACGACTTTGACATGGCATGACAATATTATTTTGTGTTTTAGTTTATCAAAAGTCGGCTTACCTGGAGTGCGTACAGGGATTATTGTCGCTCATCCAAAAGTGGTGCATGCGATCAATTGTTTAAATGCGATTGTCAATCTTGCCCCAACTCGTTTTGGTGCAGCGATTGCCACACCTTTACTCAAAGATGACCGTTTAAAAACCTTATCCGATCAAGTCATTAAGCCCTTTTATCAAAAACAAGCCAACTTTGCCATTGATTTACTCAAACAGCAATTGGGCAATTATCCAATGAAAATCCATAAACCTGAAGGAGCAATTTTCCTTTGGTTATGGTTTGAACACTTACCTGTAACAACGCAACAACTTTATGAAATGCTGAAACAACAAGGCACGCTAATCATTCCAGGTGAGCATTTCTTTATCGGTTTGGAACATGAAAATTATCCGCATAGCAAAGAATGTATCCGCCTAAGCATTGCCCAAGATGATGAAACTTTGCGTAAAGGCATTCAAACCATTGGTACAACCGTGCGTCAATTGTATGATCAGGAACAAACATTTTAAGGCTTAATTTTAACTTATTGACCATTCAAAATGCGTCAACACCTTTTGAAAATCATCATCCACATTGGCAATCAAGGATAATTGTTGTTGAGAAACAGGGTGAATAATGTCTAATTGGCGAGCGTGTAATAATAATCGCCCTACCCCAACATGTTTAGGACTTACGCAAACCTAACCTTAATAGGCTATACCACACTACCACCAAACACATGATATGTTAGTTTTTACAAACAATTTGCAAACAATACGTCATATTTTCATTATATATCATAATAAATATTCATGATAATTATATAAAAGGTATAAAATAAAAGATAAACGGTTTAAATAAGTCACATAACTGTAATATCATAATACACAAACACGTCACCTATTCAAAGGATTTGATATGTTAAAACCCACTTTATTCACACTTGGCTTATTGTCTGTAACACTAACGGCATGTACTACCACATCTCTACAGGCTGACCCTGACAGCCAGCCGACCATATCAGTAGGCAACTTAGAGCATGGCAAGCAACTGCATGGCACTTGGGGCTATGCCAATCATCAAGTACCACCAGAGAAATGGGGTGATGCCGAAGTTAATCGCTTATGTAAAGCAGGACAAGCACAGTCACCTATTGACGTACATACCGTGACCAGAGTTGCAGCTGGCTCACCCAATCAAGTGACTTTAAGCACGCATTATCAAGCAGATGATTTTGACATCAAAAACAACGGACACACCATCGTCTTTAATACCAAAAACCCCAATCTTAATACCTTAGAGCTAAATGGTACAACCTATAAGCTTCTGCAATTTCACTACCATATCCCTAGTGAGCATACGGTGATGAATACTTATTATCCGCTTGAGATTCATTTTGTTCATGCCAACGATGCTGGCAATTTGGCAGTGATTGGCGTTTTGGTTAAAAATGGCAATAAAAACAATGATTTAGATGGAATTATAAATAACTTACCCATCTCTGACACCAGTCATACACTTGCTAGCTTAAATGTTGCCCATTTGATGCCAAAAGACAGTGCCACCTACACTTATAATGGCTCACTCACCACCCCACCCTGCTCTGAACAAGTCCACTGGCTACTCAAAGCCACACCTATCCAAGCCAGTGCAGAACAGCTATCAGTATTATCAAAACTCTATGACGGCAATAACCGCCCTATACAACCACAAGGTAATCGCACGGTTTATATGGTAGAATAAAATCTACTGATAACCTGCTAAAATATCTGGGCGAACGTCCAGATATTTTATTTTTAGAGACCTATATGCAACTCACTTATCCTTTTGAACCATCTATTGTCTGTGCCGACTTTAAACAGCAGCCCAGTGATTTTGTGGTGACTGAACAGCTTGATATTCCCTTTAGTGAACAAGGCGAACATTTATGGGTTTATGTCTCCAAGACCAATCTTAACACGAGCTTTATCGCCAGTTTATTGGAAAAATGGGCGGATATTCCTTTGCGTGATGTTGGTTACAGCGGACTAAAAGACCGTCATGCCATCACTTATCAATGGTTTAGTTTACGCCTACCCAAACAACAACCTCCAACAAATAACTTTCACCAATTTACCAAATCCATGCTACAGCCACATGAACAAGCCACCATACTCAAACACATCTGGCATCATAAAAAACTTGGTCGTGGCATACATAAATCCAATCATTTTCGCATCACCCTAACCAACATCACGGGCGATACCGCCAAGATTAATGCACAGCTTGAGCTTATCAAAAGTATGGGCGTACCAAATTATTTTGGTACGCAACGTTTTGGCGTGGATGGTAATAACATCACGCAGGCTTATCGTTTTTTTTGAAAAAATTCTGCATGACAATAAACCCTATAAACCCAATCGCAAAACCCATGACAAGCACACGTTTTATATCTCTGCCGCCAGAAGCCTGCTATTTAATGCTATTTTAAATGAACGTGTAAAACTGGGAAATTGGAATCATGCGGTAGACGGTGATGTATTTAATTTAGATGGCACAGGCTCTATATTCACCGACACCATCAATGATACGATTACACATAGAGTAGCCAGTTTAGATATTCACCCAACCGCCGTATTATATGGCATAGGCAACATCAAGCAAACAAGCAAAAGTGATGAGATACAAAGGGCAGTCCTTGAACGTGATGATTTCACCACACTCACCACAGGCTTAGAAAAAATAGGGGCAACCATCAGCTACCGCGCCTTACGCCTAATCGTCAAGCACCTAACATTGCAGTGGCTTAACGACAGCTCACTCATACTGGAATTTATACTGCCAAGCGGTACTTTTGCCACCAGTGTCTTGGCAAGTTTGTGCCAATCTTTAAATCAGCCCACCCACTCATCGGATTGACCGCCTATCACATAAAAAAGAGTAGCCTAGGCTACTCTTTTTACTGCTTGATTTTTACTTGTTTTTGTTAATCAATCGGCGTGGTATAAGTGCCGTTTGCAATGTCATCTTTAATACGCTCAGCCTCTGCCAGCACTTGGGCGAGTAGGGCTTTGATATTTTCTAGTGTAGCAATCGGACTTAGGGTGGTCATTTTTAAGGACTGCACATCACGGTTACGGTCAATGACACGGGTAACGCCGATATTCGCCTCACCACGAGCAAACAGCTCATCGGCGACATTTTGATTAAGGCTATCAATTAATTGGGTAGGATAATCTTTTGGTACGACACGGAACAACACAGAGGCAAATTGTGGCTCAACCAGCAGCTCCAAGCCATCGGTCGCCTTAATATAATCCGCCACTTCACGGGTCAAATCCACGCCGTGGTCAATCATTGAACCGTATAGGTTTTCGCCCAATGCCTCCACCGTGAGCCACAGTTTCAACGCGTCAAAACGGCGAGTGGTTTGCAAGGATTTTGAAACCAAATTTGGCACGCCGTGTTCCTCATCATAGGCGGAGTTTAGGTATTCTGCCTCATAGTGCATAAAGCGATAATTTTTCTCATCTTTTAGTAAGAACGCCCCACACGAAATACTTTGGAAATAGTGCTTATGAAAGTCCAGCGTGATAGAGTCGGCTTGCTCAATGCCGTTTAATTTATCACGGTATTGATTGGACAAAATCAATGCCCCACCCCAAGCAGCATCAATGTGCAACCACGCACCGTATTGGTTGGTTAGCTCACGGATTTGACCAATAGGGTCAATCGCCCCTGCGTCCGTTGTGCCAGCCGTTGCCACCACACACGCCACGATTTTGCCGTCCGCTTTGAGTTTTGCCATTGTTTCTACCAAAGCGGTTGTATCCATTTCGGCTTTATCATTGACAGGCACGGTAACAACTGACTGAAAACCCATACCCATCATTGCCATATTTTTTTGTACAGAAAAATGTGTATTTTCCGAGCAAATCACTTTCACTTTTTGCATGGCGTCAGCTGGAATGCCGTCTCGTTGCACCGACCATTCTGAGCCATCGGCATTTTGCCAGTTTTTGGCGATACACCAATCACGAGCCAGCAAAACACCCATCAAATTTGATTGTGTGCCGCCCGATGTGAATACGCCAGCCGTACCAGCACCATAGCCCACTTTTTGGCGTAGCCAGTCAATAAGCTGCACTTCCATCAATGAGCCTGCTGGCGACTGGTCCCACGAGTCCATGGATTGGTTGGTGGCGTTAATCAGCACTTCGGCGATTTGGCTAGTTACCATCGTGGGGCAATGCAAATGAGCAAGCGAATGTGGGTGGTGGACTTTTAGACTTTTGTTTAAAAAAATCTCCACTGTTTAAAAAAATCTCCACCGCACGGTTTAGAGCATTATCAAGCCCTAGACCCTCTTTTGATGGGTTAAAAGCAATTTGTTCACGCAACTGCCACCAAACAGTGTGATTGTTATGGATAATGCCACATTTCATAAAAGGCAAGATATTCAAGACACCATACA
>NZ_JBHFHK010000089.1:0-6452 GCF_041928215.1 Hubeiibacter jixunmingi
CCGATGAATCTTTTGCTGCTAATATCTATCTGGCTGCAACAATAATCAATTTGCGTTAATTGTCAACACGCCCTAATCTATATATGGATTTTTGATGTTTATAGGCTGATTTAAATAAGTTTTAAGAATTAATAATCTGTGTGATCCACTGCATACCTTGTTCTGCAGTGCTGGCAAGGCTGATGCCTGATTTGCTATGGCTAAAATGTGAATCACGTAAATTAATCCGAATCACATTTGGACTAAATTGTTCACTAAAATGTCTTACCGTTGGAATGGCAGTACCTGCACCGATTTCAATCACGACAGGATTTTTGTGCTTTAACCATGCTTGCATAGCGTGTTGCTGTTGCTTTTGTCGGGTATTTAACCAATTCCAATCACCAAACATTAAAATATTCGGACGAGCCAAAGCTCCACAACGTTGGCAAGTTGGTAGATCACCTTGCCAATGGCATCGTTCAGTATCAATATTGGGTTCTAAATCTTTTGCAGACCAAATCTCATTTTTACAGTTATTTAAACATTGTAAATGATGAATTGAACCATGACACTCATAGATTTTATCTGCATCAAATCGAGCTTTCTGAAATTGTCCATCTACATTTGATGTAAACACAAAATAGTCTAAATCAAGCTGCTGAGCCATATTTAATATCAGCTCAAAACCTTGATGTGGGTCAATTTTACGATATAAATCCAAACGATGACCATAAAAACCCCAAGCCAAATGTGGCTCTAGTTCAAATGCAGCAGGATTCGCGATTTGGGTAAAGTCTAATTGCTTTTTACCCAAAGCAGGATAGGCTTGCCACATACCCTGATTACCACGAAAATCAGGTAAGCCCGAATCCACGCCCATCCCAGCACCAGCACAAATCAATAAGCCATCGGCGTCTTGTAGTAAGCGTTTAATTTTCAAAGCTGTATTGTTATCGATTGTAGATTTTTGCATTGTTGCCTTTTCCAAATACTTAATCATGCCAAAATATCAAAACTAAACCATACTTGCAATGCGTAAACGATAGACAAAAAAATACGCCACTCGGAAGTAGCGTATTTATCACAGTGCAATCACAGATTAAGCATTGCCTGTTTCTTGTGCTATACGAGCCATGTTTGCTTCGAACTCAGCATCGAAGTTGATTGGGCTCAATAACAATTGTGGGAAGCTACCTTTAGTGACAAACTCATTCACAGCTTCACGCAAGAATGGGAATAAAATACTTGGGCAGTAAGCACCCAATAAATAAGGTAGGCGATCTTCTTCAACGCTATCTACCAAGAAGATACCAGCTTGAGTTACATCGACGATAAACGCAGTGTCACCAGCATTTTTTGCAGTAACAACAACTTTGATTGCGACTTCAAAGTGTGTCGGATCAAGCTGTTCTGCAGTTGATTTTAAGTTAATGTCTAATTCTGGATCCCATTGTTGGGTAAACACTTCTGCGCCTGGAATTTCAAAAGAAGCATCTTTTAAATATAGACGTTCTAAGGCAAATTGACCTTGTGGGGCATTCTCTTGTTCGCTCATGGTTATATCCTATCAAGCAGTTTAAGTAAATCCCGAGATTAACGATATGTTGCTAAACATCGGTATGTGAAAATAGTGTATCAAGCAGAAAGTAATTTATCGAGCTCGCCGGTGCGTGCCAAAGCGTGCAAATCGTCACTGCCACCGATAAATTGATCATTAACGAAAACATATGGCACAGTACGCTGACCAGTGCGTGCGGTCAATTCTGCACGCACTGAACTGTCTTCAGTAGTCAGATCAGTATCGTCAAATGCAATGCCTTTTTGTTGCAATAGTTGCTTGGCACGAATGCAGTACGGGCAAGTCGGTGTGGTGTATAATTTTACTTTTACAGTCATATTTTGCTCCTTATTTCGCTTTGATTAGCGGTAAGCCTTGGCTTTTCCAATTCAAGATACCACCATCTAGACGATAGCTGTTGGCATGACCTACTTTTTGAATGGCACTACCTGCAACCTGACCCATGTTGCAGATAAAAATCAGTGGGCGTTCAGAAGATTTTAACTCTTCCAAATGTTGATCTAGTTTGCTGTATGGAATATTTTTGCTACCGCTAATATGACCTTGCTTAAAGTCACCTGCGTCACGTAAGTCGATCAGCATTGCATTTTGAGATTTGGTCAAAATACCCAAAGATTGTGGTGAGATTTTTGCACCACTGCGACGACTTTCTAACACGATATATAATACAATCAGTGCTGCTAAAATACCAAATAAGATGGGATGATTTCCCATAAACTCAAACCAACGTTGCACAGTACACCCAAGTCATTTTCAAAAATTAGATTAGTATAAACCGATATATGGTATTCATAAAGTAAAAATCAAGTGAAATCAGCGTAAATTATACTTATTTCACTGGATGTTCCAAAATATTAATGCTATGCGTTTAACTCATTCAGTAAGCGATTCATGCTATCTAAGCGTCTAGATAGGATTTTGCCATCAGCGACTGCTTGACGCAAAGCACAGTCTTTTTCATGTTGATGGGTACAGTTACGGAATTTGCATAAGCCAAAATAGTCTTGCATTTCGCGAAAACCTGCCAAAATTTGCTCACGATCCAAGTGCCACAAACCAAACTCACGAATACCTGGAGAATCAATCAAAGCTCCATTGTCGCCAAATGCCATTAGACGTGTCGAAGTGGTTGTGTGTTGTCCAAGAGCTGAATTTTCGGAAATAATATTAGTACGTTGTTCGGCATCGGGTAATAATGTATTGATAATTGAACTTTTTCCTACACCAGATTGCCCCACAAAGACCACAGTACGATTGTCAATTTTTTCGATCAAAAATTTTGGATGATAAGGACTGTCGTTATTTGCATGGGCTTCACAAATACATGTGTCATAACCCAGTTTTTGATAATCTTCTAATAATTTCAAAGCACTATCATCATCAGCCAATAAATCGGCTTTGTTGAGTACCAATAACGGCTGAATATCAGCACTATGGCATGCGACCAGATAACGATCAATCAGCATTGCCGACGGCTCAGGCATCACCGCAAAGACAATCACAATCAAATCTACATTCGATGCTACAGGTTTAAGCTTATGATAACGATCGGGACGGCTGAGTAAGGACTGACGTGGATGTAGTGCGGTAATAATACCTAAGCCTGTATTGGGATCGGCTTGCCAAGTGACTTTATCGCCTGTGACTAACGCATCTAAATTGGTTCGGGTATGACAACGCCACACTTCACCAACGATAATCTCACGCCAAAACGGTTCTGGCTCACCTTCGATGGCTTGCGGTGCAGTAGGCGGAACTGATGGCAAAGAGCGGACTTCAACTTCTAATTGGCGACCATAATGCTGTACAACCAAGCCTTCCAAATCCAAACTATGATCAAACTCTTGCTGTCGGTTTTGCTGTTGCTTTTCGATACGACGTTGTTGTTGTTCAGTGAGTTTGCGTTTGCGAATAAGAGCCATAGATGAATAGAGAATAAATGTCAGTCGAAAGTGTAAAATAGCATAATCATCGAAAATTTGCTAATATAGCCTGACTTTTATGCAATGATTAAGATTGTATTTTTCGCTTAGCTAAAGATGAGATTTTTTAATGACTGACAATAACCCAAAAACACGCCTGATTTGGATTGATTTAGAAATGACGGGGTTGGATACAGATAATGATAAAATTATCGAAATCGCAACTATCGTCACCGATGTAAATTTAAATATTTTAGCAGAAGGTCCAGTGCTTGCTATCCATCAGCCAGACACGGTATTAAATGCGATGGATGAATGGAATACTCGTCAGCATGGTCAGTCGGGTTTGGTGGAGCGTGTGCGTCGTAGCCAGCTGTCTGTACAAGATGCCGAGCAACAAACTTTACAATTTTTGAAAAAATGGGTAGACGCCAAAGCATCGCCAATGTGTGGTAATTCAATTTGCCAAGATCGTCGTTTTATGCATCGTTTGATGCCAGAATTAGAGCAATTTTTCCATTATCGCAATCTTGATGTGTCATCTATTAAAGAATTGGCAAAAAGATGGCGTCCAGAAATTATGCAAGACTTGAAGAAAGGTGCATCGCATTTGGCAATGGACGATATTCGTGATTCAATCCGTGAATTGAAATACTATCGCGAATATTTTTTCAGAATGCCTGACTAAAAGATATTTTTGTGGCTATTTATATCTGGTGTTAGGTCTTGACTAAAAGGGTAAAATAGATAATTTTGTAAATAATTATCAATAAATACCTGAAAATTGTTAAAAAGCTTGCAATAAATTGATTTTTTGCTAAATTCTCTTTTAGAGAAACTTCTGATTAAAAACTAAACTTACACCAGCAAAGTTTTGATGATGAATGTTTATTTTTGAGTGAATTTTATTTGGCATTTGGTCGTGGTTTGGAAAAGCCACCTTAAATAGTCAGTTTTGGAAATATAGACCAATCGCTTTTACTTGGTCATTTTAAGAGGAACGAAGATGCAAAGTAGCAATCCTATTCTTACTCGTGCAGAGGTCAGCACAAACTATGGTCATCCAATGACTGTAGAAGGTGCTATTCAAAAATCATTATTACTTACTGGTGTTGCTGCTGTAGTCGGTATCGCTGTTTATCTTATTGCACATAGTACCAACAATATGGGATTAGCTACCGCAAGCTGGCTCATCGGTATGATTGGTAGCTTGATCTTAGGCTTGGTCATGACATTCAAAAGCTATCTAGCACCAACGCTTGCAATCCCTTATGCATTATTCGAAGGCGCATTACTTGGTGGTATCACGATGTTTTTTGAGATGCGTTATCCAGGCATCGCAACCAAAGCGTTGTTGGCGACTTTCGTGACTACTGGCGTAATGTTAGGTTTGTATAAAGCAGGCATCATCCGTGCAACAGAGAAGTTTAAAGCAATAGTCATCGGTGCGACATTCGCTATTATGGCAGTATTCTTGATTCAATGGGTGATGGTATTGGCGTTTGGTAGCTCAATCCCTGGCTTATTTGAAGGTGGCATTTTAGGTATTGGTTTTGCGGCTTTTGTTGCGATCATTGCATCTCTAAATCTAATCTTGGATTTTGATTTGATCGAAAATGCTGCAGCACAACGTGCAGAAAAATCATTTGAATGGTTATGCGGTGTGGCATTATTGGCGACTTTGGTTTGGATGTATATTTCATTCTTACGCTTAATCGGTATGTTAAGCGACGACTAATATTTTGTATCGCTCTAACTCAAAACGCCCTAGATGAAAATTTAGGGCGTTTTTTTAGCTAATATTGGCGTTATAATTTTGTTAAAGTCATTTTATGCAATGTGCAAAATGGAAAAAATTTGCCATGATAGGCAATATTTTTAGTGAGATGTAGAAAAATGTCACAAGGTCTATTAACAGGTAAACGCTTTTTGATCGCTGGGATTGCCAGTAAATTATCCATCGCTTATGGTATCGCCCAAGCCTTACACCGTGAAGGTGCAGAACTTGCTTTTACCTATCCAAACGATAAACTAAAAAAGCGTGTGGACGAATTTGCTAGCCAATTTAGCTCAAATCTGGTCTTTGCTTGTGACGTTGCTGATGATGCCCAAATCGAGCAAACTTTTGCTGATTTAAGCCAATATTGGGATGGCTTGGACGGAGTGATTCATTCCATTGGCTTTGCCCCTGCTGAAACCTTGGATGGTGATTTTACCCAAGTTACTAGCCGTGAAGGCTTTAAAATCGCACACGATATCAGTAGCTATAGCTTTATCGCCATGGCTCGAGCGGCGCGTCCATTGTTGGCAGCACGCCAAGGCTGTTTATTAACTTTGACTTATCAAGGTTCAGAACGTGTCTTGCCAAATTATAATGTCATGGGCTTGGCAAAAGCATCTTTGGAAGCAAGTGTACGTTATTTGGCATCAAGCTTGGGTCAGGAAGGCATCCGTGTTAATGGTATTTCCGCAGGTCCAATTCGTACTTTGGCAGCCAGTGGTATCAAATCTTTCCGTAAAATGTTAGATGCCAATGAAAAAACCGCACCGCTCAAACGTAATGTCACCATTGAAGAAGTGGGTAATGCAGCATTATTCTTGTGTTCACCATGGGCATCGGGTATTACAGGTGAGATTCTATATGTTGATGCGGGCTTTAATACGGTAGGTATGAGCCCAGAATTAATGAACGATACGCAAGATTAATTTTATTGTATATGTGATTGTAGGTCGTTATCAGCGATAGCGTAACACGACTATTGTAATCATTATGATTTATCAATGTATATTAAGAAAAAGCCAAGTCTTTAACACATGATTTGGCTTTTCTTTATAAATAGATTTTGGAAAAAACAACATATCAATTAGGGTGTGTTGACATACAAAGAAAATCATTTATTCTGATTATATGAATAGACTAACACTTACTGATGCCCAATGGGCAAAAATAGCACCATATTGTGCAGGCA
>NZ_JBHFHK010000090.1:0-6311 GCF_041928215.1 Hubeiibacter jixunmingi
TAAGCAAGGGCTTCTTGATGACTATATTTGTGAGCAACTTCGTTGCCCTTCGGTTAGGTTTGCGTAAGTCCTAATTTAATATCATCGTAGTGGATAAATAATTTGTCATTGGATAAAAAAGGAATTTTTTTATAAATACCATCACGTTTAAATACCAAAGTAGCCGATTGCACTAAAAGTAGCGGTACAAAAAAACAAAACTACCAACATCGGTAATAGAACAGCAAATAAATCTTTGGGCATGCCTTTGGCAAAAACAGGAAATAAAAATGCAATCGGTAATACTGCAATAAATGCAAGTTGTGCAGCGTTGGCTTTAAATTGTTTTCCCATATTATGACTCGATGTATTTATCTGAAGTGAGTATTGAATGATATTAGCATAATTTTTCGACAAGATATTTTTTTTATCAAAAAATAGATGACTATTTTCGTATGGATTTAACGCAATCAGCACTAGCCTAAAGCCCTAGAATTAAAGTAAAATAAGTCATCTTGTCAAGACAGAACAGCGGAACGCAAAGTCGGCTGTGGAGCAAAACATTCATGTATATCGTGGTTGGTGCTAAGGCACATTCTGATTTTAAAATCAAACAACTTTTCGAGCGTTTAAATCAAATTGACGGTGCAAAAGGTCTGCAAACGATTGAAAGTCAATGGGTTTATTTTTTTGACCAAGCATTAACCGCAGAACAACAGCAACAAGCTGAAGCTTTGCTTAACGAAGGTGAACATTTTAGCTTACGCCAACCCGCAACTGATGAACTACAAATTTTAGTGACACCGCGTATCGGGACGATTTCACCGTGGTCATCCAAAGCCACAGATATTTTTAACAATTGTAATGTGCCTGTGCATCGTATTGAGCGTGGCATCGTTTATACTTTAAAAGGTCTAAAAAATCTTAGCCCTGCGGTAAAACTTGCCTTGCACGACCGCATGACCGAAAGCGTGTTTGAAAGCACCAATCCAAATAATCTGTTTAGCGAATCTGAACCTAAGCCATTACAAAGTATTGATATTTTGGCAGGGGGCAAGGCGGCATTGATCAAAGCCAATCAAGAATTTGGTTTTGCCTTATCAGAACAAGAAATCGATTATCTCACAGAAGCATTCCAAAAGCTTGGACGCAATCCGCACGATATTGAATTGATGATGTTTGCACAGGCGAACTCGGAACATTGTCGCCATAAAATTTTTAATTCGGAATGGACGATTGATGGCGAAACACAGCCATTATCATTATTCCAAATGATTAAAAATACCCATAAAACTTCACCACAAGAGGTATTGTCAGCATATAAAGACAATGCGTCGGTGATTACCGGTTTTGATGCCAATCGCTTTTATCCGATTTTAGATGAAAAAACTGGGCATTATGTCTATCAAAGCAAAAATCAGCCTACCCATATTTTGATGAAAGTGGAAACCCACAATCACCCAACTGCGATTGCACCTTTTGCAGGGGCGGCGACAGGTTCAGGCGGTGAAATCCGTGATGAAGGGGCGACAGGGCGTGGCGGTAAACCAAAAGCAGGTTTGACAGGCTTTACTGTATCAAATTTGAATATTCCAAATTTTGAACAACCTTGGGAAAATCAATACGGTAGGCCAAGCCGTATGGCATCACCATTGCAAATTATGATTGATGGTCCTTTGGGCGGTGCGGCATTTAATAATGAATTTGGTCGTCCGAATTTGGCAGGTTATTTCCGTACTTTTGAACAAAATGTTAATGGCGAAGTCAAAGGTTTTCATAAGCCAATTATGATTGCTGGTGGTTATGGCAATATCCGTGCCGACCATGTGGAAAAAAATGATATTCAATCCGGCGATTTGTTGATTGTGCTTGGCGGTCCTGCCATGTTGATTGGTTTGGGCGGTGGTGCTGCGTCGTCTGTGGATAGCGGTACGATGGGCGAAAATTTGGATTTTGCATCGGTACAACGTGAAAACCCAGAAATGGAACGCCGTTGTCAAGAAGTGATTGATACGTGCTGGCGTTTGGAAGAGCAAAACCCGATTGTATCGATTCATGATGTCGGTGCAGGTGGTTTGTCGAATGCTATGCCTGAATTGGTTAATGACCATGAGCTAGGTGCGGTGTTGAATCTGCGTAAAATTCCATCATTGGAAGCAGGCATGAGCCCGATGGAAATTTGGTCGAATGAAGCCCAAGAACGTTATGTATTGGCGATTCGTCCAGATTCTTTAGCAGAGTTTGAAAGTATCTGTCAGCGTGAGCGTTGCCCATTTGCGGTATTGGGTGAAGCGACCGAAGCACGTCATTTGACGGTAGAAGACCCATTATTTGACAATAATGCGGTGGATTTGCCGATGCAAGTGATGTTGGGCGGTACGCCACGTATGCAACGTGGATTTAATAAGATTGACCGTCAAGGTGATGATTTTGATTTAACTCAGGTTGAATTACCAGATGCGATGACACGTGTGTTAAAAAATCCAACTGTGGCATCAAAATCGTTCTTGATCACCATCGGTGACCGTTCGATTACTGGTATGGTTGCTCGTGATCAAATGGTTGGTCGTTGGCAAGTGCCTGTAGCCGATGTTGCCGTAACCACAACCAGCCTAGATAGCTATACGGGTGAAGCGATGGCAATGGGTGAACGTCCGCCAGTGGCATTGCTTAACCCATCAGCATCAGCACGTTTGGCAGTAGCGGAAGCGATTACTAACCTTGCAGCGGCAAATATTGCTAAAATTGGCGATATTAAAATGTCAGCGAACTGGATGGCAGCAGCAGGACAAGCCGGCGAAGACCAAGCTTTATTTGAAGCGGTACAAACCGTCGGTATGCAAATTTGCCCAGAATTGGATATTGCTATTCCAGTCGGTAAAGACTCGTTGTCGATGCGTACTACTTGGCAAGACAATGGCGAAGACAAAGCGGTGACTTCACCGATGTCTTTGATTATTACCGGTTTTGCCCCTGTACAAGACGTACGTAAGACTTTGACTCCAGAGCTAAAAAATATTGCTGATAGCGTCTTGGTGCGTATTGATTTATCACGTGGTAAATTACGTCTAGGTGCATCTATCTTGGCACAAGTATATCAATCTTTGGGTACAGATGCTCCAGATGTAGATAATGTCAGCGATGTGCGTGCCTTGTTTGACTTGGTACAAGATTGGAATAATCGTGGCTTGATTCAAGCTTATCACGATATTGCTGATGGTGGGATGTTTGTCACCGTGGCGGAAATGATGTTTGCATCTCGCTTGGGTGTGGCATTAGAATCACAAAGCATCAATAGTTTATTTGCCGAAGAAATTGGCGTAGTCATGCAGCTGAAAGCGGAAGATTGGCAACAATTACAAGCTGAATTAAATGGTCATGTCTTGCAAGATGCCATCAGTCAAATCGGTACAGCAAATGATAGCGACAAGTTAAGCGTCAATGGTTTGTTGTTGGCACGCACCGAATTACAGCAAAAATGGTCGAGTACATCGCATCAAATTCAACGTTTGCGTGATAATGCCGATATGGCAGACCAAGAGTTTGAATTGATTGGTGAAAAAGACCATTTAGGTTTGATTGCCAAAGCGACGTATGACTTAGATGAACAAATCGAAGCTCCATTCTTAAATCTTGCTCGTCCGAATATGGCGATTTTGCGTGAACAAGGCGTAAACGGTCATGTGGAAATGGCAGCAGCATTTGATAAAGTGGGCTTTAATGCGGTTGATGTGCACATGAGCGACTTGCTCGCAGGGCGTGTACAGTTGAGCGACTTTGCAGGCTTGGTGGCGTGTGGTGGTTTCTCTTATGGTGATGTGCTTGGTGCAGGTGGTGGCTGGGCGAAATCGGTGTTATTTAATGCACAATTACGCGACCAATTCCAACAGTTCTTTGAGCGTGATGATAGCTTTAGCTTAGGTATTTGTAACGGTTGTCAGATGTTGTCACAGCTTGCATCGCTTATTCCAGGGGCGGAGCATTGGGCAAGATTCCATCGCAATACGTCCGAAGTGTTTGAAGCTCGTACTGTCAATGTACAGGTAGAAAAATCGGTATCGGTATTGTTTGATGGTATGGCAGGTTCGATTTTACCGATTGCCATTGCACATGGTGAAGGGCGTGCGGTGTTAAGTGATGCTGATTTGCAAAGCTTAAATGACAATCAACAAATCACTTTGCGTTATGTCGATAGTCATGGTCAGCCAACGCAGCATTATCCGCTTAACCCAAATGGTTCACCGCAAGCAATTACGGGTATGACGTCTAAAGATGGTCGTGCAACCATCATGATGCCACATCCAGAGCGTAATTTCCGTGCGGTGCAACATTCATGGAAACCAGAAGAATGGCAAAATGACGGGGCTTGGTTGCGTTTGTTTAGAAATGCACGCAAATTTGTTGGTTAATATTTACTGTGATGAGAAGTAAGGGCATATTTAATATGCCCTTATTTTTTGAGTTATAAGTAAAAGGACAAAATTAAATGTAGTTTTCGGTTTATCCTGAGCTTGTCAAAGGGTAGCGGAAAACCGTTATGGTTCCTTGCGAGCTACAGTTCTCATCACCACGAACGGTTTGCTCTCAAGTGGTGTTGTGTAGGACGTCCAATATTATTCTGAAGTCAAAAAAAATACCACCTGAGTTGCAGATGGTACTTTTGTATTTGTTATTACAGAGATTATTTTAGACTTGGACTAGATGGCTTTAAGACTTTATAAATCCCAAACATCGCAATCGTCCAAATTGGTAATAAAATCACCGCATATTCAAAGCCTTGTTTTGCCATAACAAAGAAAATCACCGCCACAAATGCCAAAACAATATAGTTCGTGACAGGATAAAATAAGGCAGGGAAACTGGTCGTTTTGCCCAATTTGATCATCTGTTGCTTAAAGCGAATATGAGTAATACTGATCATTGCCCAGTTTAGAACCAAAATACCCACGATGATATAAACCAAATGTTTTAAGGTATCTTCGAAGAAGAAATTTAAAACTACACAGCTAAAGATCAACAGTGATGAAAATAATGATGCATTGATTGGTGTGCCTTGTTTATTGGTTTTGGCAAACATTTTTGGTGCATTGCCTTGTTCTGCCAAGCTAAACAACATACGACTGTTGGCATACATTCCACTGTTATAGACTGACAAAGCTGCGGTCAAAATAATAAAGTTCAGTAAATGTGCTGCCCAATGGATGCCCATCTGACTAAAGATCATTACAAATGGACTTTTGTCCAAATTGTCTGCACTGCCAAATTGTAATTGATTCCATGGTACCAAAGACAACAAGATCGCTAGAGCCAACACATAGAAAATCAAAATACGCCATACCACTTGATTGATGGCTTTAGGAATGGTTTTTTGTGGATTATCCGCTTCAGCAGCCGTCATACCGATTAATTCAATACCACCAAAAGCGAACATGATAAAGGCAAGCATATAAAACAAGCCATCAAATCCATGTGGGAAAAATCCGCCCTGTGCCCATAAATTGGTAATTGTTGCTGTCGAACCAATATCTGCAGTCAAAAGCAAGTAAGCACCAAATACAATCATGGAAATGACCGCAACGACTTTAATAATTGATAGCCAAAATTCTGCTTCGCCATAAAATTTGACATTGAGTAAGTTGATTGCAGACACGATCAAAAAGAAGAAAAATACAGATGCCCATACTGGAACGTCAGGCCACCAGTAATTGACGTATTTACCGACAGCAGTAAGTTCACTCATCGCAACCAAAATGTACAATACCCAGTAGTTCCAACCCGTCAAGAACCCTGCAAACTTACCCCAATATTTGTAAGCGAAATGACTAAATGAACCTGCTACAGGTTCTTCAACGATCATTTCACCCAAATGTCGCATAATCAAAAAAGCAATCAAACCACCGATTGCATAACCTAAAATAATTGACGGCCCTGCTTGTGGGATAATATGCCCTGCACCCAAAAATAGACCTGTACCGATTGCCCCACCCATGGCAATCAGTTGGATATGACGATTCTTCAAACCACGTTGAAGAGATGAGTTATGTTCACTCACAGCAAATACTCATACTGTTAAAAAAGAAAGGCTTATTGTAAGGTATTCATTTTAAATAGACTAGGTATAATGCAATAAAATATGATATAAATTGATTGTTTTGGCGATATTCATAGAAAAATATTATATAATAATACCATTCGTGCTGCTTTTTTCTGCTGTAGTAGCCCAAATTTTTCTTATCTACCATTTCATTTATGTCATTTAGGACTTACGCAAACCTAACCGAAGGGCAACGAAGTTGCTCACAAATATAGTCATCAAGAAGCCCTTGCTTAAT
>NZ_JBHFHK010000091.1:0-6098 GCF_041928215.1 Hubeiibacter jixunmingi
GCTCAACCATGCGAGAGTAAGTCATCGCCAGCTCTTTATTCCTAACCACCCTTGCAACAGCAAGGGTGGTTTTTTATCGGGAGTAAAATAATTCTAAATTCTTATTGCTATAATCATAATAATTGTTCTATTATTTCTAGAGTCCAGGCTATGAAAGGAATAAGCTGATGAATCTTAAAAATGGATTTACATTAATTGAATTATTGATAACTATTTTGGTCTTTACTATTTTAGCTATGCTAGCTGTACCTACATTTCACCATGTGATGTCACGTGTGGAATCTATGAGAGTGGAGCATCAAATCAAAGAGTTATTGCTACATAGTCGAAATACAGCATTTTCTTTGCATCAACGAATAGCGATTTGTGGCTCACAAGATGGTGTACGTTGTATTGATAATCGTAATTGGACAGATGGTATTTTATTGTATAATGATAATGTTATACGTAATCGTATATTAGATCAAGGTGAAAATAAGTTCTATTATCATAAACTTAACTTGGATTACGGTACCCTAGAATGGCGTGGATTTGGTGTTGCAGGTAACATTCTTTTTCAGGACGATAGAGGTATTCCTTTAGGCTCAAATGGTAGTTTTTTCTACTGCAACCCTGATAACCCTCAACTTAATAAACGTATTGTGATGAGTAGTGCAGGTAATATAAGAGTTGAGAAAGCTGTAAAATGTTAAAATCTTATACAATAGTTTATATTTCTACTCTTATATAAAATTAATGTCGTATAAAAACCCAATAGCTTTAAGCTATCAGGCTATCTTAATCAAAGCAAAATATTATAACTTATTGTCTCAAGGCATCAAACGCTCAATTGTCCATTGCCCATCTTGCAAACGATAACGGATGCGGTCATGCAAACGGCTAGGGCGACCTTGCCAAAATTCATAATGCTCAGCCACCACACGATAACCACCCCAAAAGCTTGGCTTATCAATTTCACCTTGTTTTGCTTCGGCAAATTGTTGCTCTAAATCATGTACTTTTTGTTCAAATGCTTCACGTGTTGCAATTACGCCACTTTGTGGAGTGCTCGCATGAGCAGCAATTTGGCTACCTAAAGGACGTTTGTGGTAGTAAGCGGTAGATTCTGCTTCAGGGATTTTACTAACTCGACCAAAAATACGTGCTTGGCGTTCAAGTTTAGCCCAATAAAATAACAGTTCTACATAAGGATTTTCTGCCATATCCAAGCCTTTTTGGCTATCATAATTGGTATAAAAATCATAACCTTGCTCAGTTGCACCACGCAATAATACGGTACGCACATGCGGACGACCTTGTGCATCTGCGGTGGCAAGCGACATGGCATAAGGCTCGTGCAGATCTGCTTGTAAGGCTTGGTTAAACCAATCAATAAATTGTAGATGTGGATTGGCATTGACATCAGTCTCAAGCAAAGTACCTTGCTCATAGCTCATACGCAAATCACTTAATTCTTGGATAATATCAGTCATTTTTCATCTCACTTATTTCAAGAAATATTTACAAAAAAAAGGTAGTATGTCAATTATCATACCACCTTTTTGAGCACTTGCTTTAAAATTTTTAAAAATAAAAAAGCAAGTAAATCAAAGTTATAAAGTATTTGAGTGTTGTAAAACTGCATCCGCCAATTGGTTTGCCAATTGCTCGACTTCAGTAGCATTACCCCCTTCAACCATGACACGAATTACTGGCTCAGTACCCGATTTACGAATGAGGATGCGTCCACGTCCTTGTAGTGTTTGCTCAACATTGGCAAATTGCTCGGCTAGGCTAGGCACATCGTATGGGTCAAACATACTTTTTACACGAACATTTTTCAAAGTGTTTGGAAAAGGCTGATAATCTTGCACCAATTCATTTAAATTTTGTCCGCGTTGTACCATCACTTTTAGCACTTGAAGTGCGGTAATGATTGCATCACCCGTGGTACTTTTATCCAGTGTCAAAATATGCCCAGACGGCTCACCGCCAATATCCCAGCCTTGTTCTTCCAAGTTTTGTAACACATAGCGGTCGCCCACTTTTGCACGTACAAATGGCACATTGGCTTGTTGTAGTGCAACTTCCAATGCCATATTACTCATTACTGTGCCGACGATGCCGACAGGCTTTTGCTCAGCTTGGGTAGCAAGGATATACAAAATATGATCACCGTCGATTTCACGACCTGTATGGTCAATCATGATTACACGGTCAGCATCACCATCGAAAGCGATACCCAAATCCGCTTGTTCCGCCAAGACAGTTTCTTTCAGACTATCGACATGAGTTGAGCCACAATTGTCATTAATATTCAAGCCATTTGGATGATCATGGATACTGATGACTTTGGCACCAAGCTCACGAAAAACAGCAGGTGCAACGTTATATGCTGCACCATTGGCACAATCTACCACAATTTTAAACTGTCTTAATTCATAATGATAAGGGAAAGTCGATTTACAAAACTCGATATAACGCCCCGCAGCATCCTTGACACGGACACTCTTGCCCAAATTAGTTGGATCATCAATGGTGATCTCATTTTCTAATTCTGCATTGATTTCTGCTTGCAATGCATCAGGTAGTTTTTTACCTTCGGCAGAAAAAAACTTAATGCCATTGTCAGTATAAGCATTATGCGATGCTGAAATCACAATCCCTGCGTTAGCATGTAATGCACGTGTTAGATGGGCAATCGCAGGTGTCGGTAAAGGGCCGAGTAAATGCACATACACACCAGCTGAGTTTAGGCCAGCCTGTAGTGCTGACTCGATAATATAGCCAGATAATCGAGTATCTTTGCCCATGACCACAACAGGCTTATTCTTTTGACTATGGCGTTTGAGAACTTTACCTGCTGCAAAACCAAGTCTTAGTGCGAACTCTGGTGTAATTGGAAATTGACCAAAACAGCCACGAATACCATCTGTGCCAAAATAACTCATTTTATCACTTACTCAAAAATTCAAATTATTAAATGCAAATTGAAATTATGCATATTCCTATCGCAAATTTAACATAAAACCCTGATATAAAATAGGGTTATAAAAAAATGGCAACGTTTGAGTTACCATTTTTTAACAAATCGATTTTCAAATTTGTAGCTTCAATTAGCCTACACGGTAATTTGGTGCTTCTTTCGTAATCGTCACGTCATGAACGTGAGATTCTTTCATACCTGCAGCAGTAATTTTCACAAACTTAGTGTTGGCACGCATATCTTGAATAGTTGCAGAACCCGTATAACCCATCGATGAACGTAAGCCACCCATCATTTGGTGTACGATGTTGCCCATCGGACCTTTATACGGCACACGACCTTCAATGCCTTCTGGTACCAATTTTTCCGCACCTGCTTTGGCATCTTGGAAATAACGATCCGCAGAACCCGATGAACCTGCCATCGCACCAAGTGAACCCATACCACGATAGGCTTTGTAATAACGCCCTTGAAAAAATTCCACTTCACCTGGGGCTTCTTCAGTACCAGCCATCAATGAACCGACCATAATGGTGCTTGCACCTGCGGCAATGGCTTTTGCCATATCGCCAGAATAACGAATACCACCATCAGCGATCAATGGAATTTGGTCTTTTAATGCATTTGCAACCATATCAATGGCAGAAATTTGCGGTACACCAATCCCTGCAACAATACGCGTGGTACAAATCGAACCTGGTCCGATACCGACTTTGACCGCATCTGCACCTGCATCCAGCAAGGCGAGTGCGGCATCGCCAGTTGCAATATTGCCACCAATCACTTGTACTTGTGGGAAGTTTTGTTTAACCCAACGTACACGCTCAATCACGCCTGCGGAATGTCCGTGAGCAGTATCGACCACAATCACATCTACACCTGCATCAACCAATGCTTCAACACGGCTCGGCGTCTCTACGCCTGTACCTACTGCTGCACCAACACGCAAACGCCCCAAGTCATCTTTACAACTGTTTGGATAAAGTTCAGCTTTGCGGAAATCGGTAACCGTAATCAAACCTTTAAGATTTTGTTGTTCATCAACGACAAGGACTTTTTCGATACGATGTTTTTGCAAAAGGGCTTGGATATTTTCTTTGCTTTCATTTTCCAAAACGGTAACAAGGCGGTCTTGCGGTGTCATAATATTATGTACAGGTTGTTCTAAATCCGTCACAAAGCGAGTATCACGCCCTGTCACGATACCGACCACTTTTGTCCCTTCAACCACAGGCACACCGCTGATGTTATTCGCTTGGGTCAATTCTAATAATTGTCTTACGGTCGTATTTGGGCTAACGGTAATAGGATCTTTGACCATACCCGCTTCAAATTTCTTTACACGACGTACTTCGGCAGCTTGGGCAGTAATATCCATATTTTTGTGTAGAACACCGATACCACCATGTTGTGCCATCGCAATCGCCATGCGTGATTCAGTCACGGTGTCCATGGCAGCAGAAACAAGCGGAATATTCAGTTGGATGCCACGCGTCAAACGTGTGCGTAAAGAAACATCTTTCGGTAAAACCGTAGAATAGGCTGGAAGCAGTAAAACATCATCAAAAGTTAAAGCTTCTTGGACGATGGTCAGCATGAGAATCTCACAGGTAGTTTACATACGCTATTATAAACAAATTTTGCAATTTTTTAATATTTAATTAAAATCTTTTGCATAGTTTTTGCTGAGAGCATGTTGTGGCTTCATTATCTTCTCGTCCACCTTTTTGGTATAACTGGCTACTGGCTATCGCTAAGCCTTTGTATCAAATGAAAATAAAAAAACGCTTTGGACATCTTGATGATGTAGATGACGAAATTGCACAGCGGTTTGGTGAATTTTCTACCGTCAAACACCAGCATACCCTTTGGTTTCATGTGGTATCTGTAGGTGAAACCAATGCCGCACAGCCGTTGATTGAGCATTATTTACGCCAAGGGCAGACTGTATTGATCAGCAATACTACACGCACAGGACAAGCCCAAGCCAAAAAACTATTTGCCGAAAAATATGCTGATTTGGTGCAGATGGTATATTTGCCGATTGACCAAGTTTCAGTTATGCAAAAATTTTTACAGCATTTTCAACCGAAAATTTTATTGCTTATGGAAACCGAGCTTTGGCCGAATCTAATTTATTTATGTCGTCAGCAAAATATTCCACAAATTCTGCTCAATGCCCGATTATCAGCAAAATCCGCCAAGGGCTATGGCAAATCTAAACGCTTAACTTATCCGATGTTACAGCAGCTCAATTTTATTGCCGCTCAAGATGCCGCAACACAACAACGTTATATCGAATTGGGTATGCCTGAAGAAAATATCGCCGTGTTGGGCAATGTAAAATTTGATATTACTGCACCAAACCATTTTTTACAGCAAGCAGAAAAATTGCGTGAACAATGGCAATTACAAAATCGAAAAATCATCATCTTAGCCAGTACCCATCAGGCCGAAGAGCAAGAGATCGTGAGAGCATTAAAACAATATTTAGAGCAAGATGCACAAGCTTTATGTATTGTTGTACCACGTCATCCAGAGCGTTTTAATGATGTTTATCAGCAACTTATAGATTTAAGTTTGGTAGTTCATCGCCGTAGTTTGCAACAAACCATTCAAACCGATACGCAAATTTATCTAGCCGATAGCATGGGTGAGTTGTGGCTTTGGTATGCCTTGAGTGACGTGGCTTATGTCGGTGGTTCGTTAAATGCAACAGGCGGTGGACATAATATCCTAGAGCCAATTGCCTTAAATATTGCGACAGTTGTGGGTGAAAAGTATTTTAATTTTCAGACTATTGTTGATGCCTTTGTAGAAAATAAAGGCATTATTGTGGTCAATGATGCTGAGCAGGCAGCTGATCATTTATGGCAGTTGCTACAACACTCATCACAGGCAATACAGCAGAAACAGCGTGCTAACCAAATTTTACAAGCCAATCAAGGTGCTGTAGATAAACATATAGCAGTTATCGATAAATATATGTCATTTTATCGTTAAATACACTGATGATTTTTGAATCTTGAGCATTTTGCTTTGTTATTGATTCTTATGTAGGACTTACGCAAACCTAACCGAAGGGCAACGAAGTTGCTCACAAATATAGTCATCAAGAAGCCCTTGCTTAATT
>NZ_JBHFHK010000092.1:0-6069 GCF_041928215.1 Hubeiibacter jixunmingi
ATTGGGCATCAGTAAGTGTTAGTCTATTCATATAATCAGAATAACTGATTTTCTTTGTATGTCAACACACCCTAGATAAAATTGCTGTTGCGGTTGCAAATTTATTCGATATTAAGCCAAATAGCAATCATTTCTATTTTCAGAATTTTTGGCAACTAGACAACCCAAGTAGGCTAAAAAAATTTGAAGATTTAAATAACAAAGGTTTAATTGCTCTTTATAGTATTGCTTGTGACTTAAATGTTAATAAAAAACATCAGGATAAAAATGGAAGCTTTGCAAACTACAAAGAATGGCGTAATAAACTTGAACATAGTTACCTTGTAATATACAGGGGTGAAATACCAATAGATATTTTTGAATCAAGAAAATATTTAAATGAAATGGAGTATGTTGAGGAAACAGAATTTCTTAAAAGTTTTGAAAATATTTTACAACTAACCCGTTCAGCTATTTATTCATTCGTATTTTCTGTTCGGGAAAAAGCAATTAGAGAAACTGAAGCTTTCGACACGAAAAGTGGAGTAAAGTGTCCTACACTTCGACTTGAAAGAAAAAATTTTAAACAAACTGAGGAGAGTTAAACATGAAACTCGCAGAAGCATTATTATTGCGTGCGGATTTACAAAAGAAACTTGCCAGTTTAAAGGCACGTATCGACCGCAATATTCAGGTGCAAGAAAACGAAACACCTGATGAAAATTCGCAAGAATTGATGATTGACGCCCAACAAGTTAATGATCAATTACATGATTTAATTGCAAAAATTCACCGTACCAATGCCCATACCATGATTGGCAATCATACCTTGATGACGGTATTGGTTGAGCGTGATAAACTGGTAGAACGCCATAAAATCGTGATGTCAGCACTCAACGCAGCACGTCGCAATAACGACCGTTATAGCAACCGTGAGATCAAATGGGTGGTGACCATTCCTGTCAAAGCCTTGCAAAAGCAAGCCGATGATATTAGCGAAAAAATTCGTACAATCAATAATACCATTCAAGCCAATAACTGGCAGATTGAGCTGATGGAATAAGCATTGTACACAACGGTTTGGACATACTGGGCGAAGGTCAAGACCCCCGATACGCCATAGCAAGGGGTTGAATAAATATTGTTGTGGCACAATGCTTGGTACGCATAGAGAGTGATGGTTTGCGTGTAGTTCGACTCTACATTTATCTTTAATACTCAGCACCTTGCACCACTTAACTCGGCTTAATCGCTGATGTACACTTTAGATTTTACTACCCGATCTTGACAGTATGTTCATTTTTATTTTGAGAACAATATGAAAAATTTATCCAAAGACAAATATTTATCGATTGATGGCTCATTCGGTGAGGGCGGTGGGCAGATTTTGCGTACTGCTTTATCCTTATCAATGATTACAGGCACACCGATACATCTTTACAATATTCGTGCAGGACGCAAAAAATCAGGCTTACTGCGTCAGCATTTGGTCTGTGTACAAGCATCACAGATGATTAGCCATGCCGAAGTCACTGGGGCAAGCCTTGGCAGTACAGAGATTTATTTCCGTCCACAAGCGGTCACGGCAGGCACGTTTGAGCTGAATATTGGCTCGGCAGGCAGTACCTTTTTGGTATTACAAACCTTATTGCCAGCGTTATTGTTGCAAAATAGCCTATCGACCATTCGCATTCAAGGTGGTACGCACAACCCGATGGCACCGACCGCAGAATTTATCCAACAATGCTTTGTGCCAGCACTCGCCAAAATGGGCGTGAATATGACCGTCCGCTTAGAGCAAGCAGGCTTTGCCCCGATTGGTGGCGGAAAAATCCATGTGGAAATTCAACCATGGACACAGCGTTTGTCTTATCAAGTATTGCAAACAGGTGAATTATTGGCATTAAATGCCTTTGCAAACTGTCTAAATTTAGATAGCAATATTGCCGTGCGTGAATTAATCACTTTAAAGCATAAATTGCAGTTAAATCACACATCACAATATCAATTGGACGGTATCAGCCAAGGCAATTGCTTATATGTGCAAGCAGAATTTGAACATCACAGCCAAATTTTTACCGCACTCGGTGAGCATAAAAAGCCAAGTGAAAGCATTGCCAATAAACTTGCCAAGACGGTAAAACAATATCTTGCCAGTGATGCGGTGGCGGATGAATATTTGACCGATCAATTATTATTGCCGATGGCATTAGGTCAAGGCGGACGTTTTACTGCACAAATGATCAGTGAACATAGCCGAACGCAAGCGGATATGATTATGCGATTTTTGGATGTGAAGATTGCTTTTGAGAAAAAAGATAAACATGATTTGGTTAGGGTAACGGTCTAAATAAGCAATGAAAAATCCGCTATACAAGCGGACTTTTCAATTTAGATAAAAAGAAAAATTACTTTTTCCCCAACCATTTTTCTTCAATTTTTTGCATTTCGCCATTGCTTAAAATTTTATCAATCCCAGCATTGACTTTTTGTGTGACCTCATCATTGCCTTTTTTGAGTAAGATGATCTGTTGAGATGTTGGCACATCTCGTCCTTCATAGGCTACGATTTTGACTTTCATCTCTGGATATTGCTTGGCATTGTAACGGAATACTGGCTCATCATAGGCAATTGCATCGACTTTATCAGTCATCAAGCCACGGAACATCAAAAATGGCGTATTAAATTCGGTCAAGTCTTTACCGCCTATGGCTTTGAATTGTCCAGCCATGATACTACCTTTAATGGTACCAAGTTTAATATTTTTAGCATCATTAAGATTTTTGATATCAGCATGGTCACTTTTCCACATCATCGCTGCTGGATTAAAGAAATAAGGGTGAGATAGATTATAGGTAGTATTACGTGAATCACTATATGAAATACCCGACGCTGCCAAGTCAAATTTACCCGTTTCAACATTACGGAACATATCTGCCCAAGGCATACTATAAAACTGTACTTTAAACCCACCTGCTTCACCGATCGCATGTATCGCATCAATATCTAATCCCATTAATTTGCCATGATCATCCATAAATGAAAATGGTGGATTGGTATCGCTGGTGGCGACTTTGTAGGTTGGGGCATTGGCAGGTAATTTGCTGACAAAAGTATCTGCCTTTGTCGTTGCTACGGTGCTATCGGTATTATTAGTACCAGTTGCACTTGCAGTGCTATTTGTCGTTGCCGTATTTGAGTTACTTGGATTGGTTGTAGGTTGGCATGCGACCAATGTCATTGCAGAGAAAATGAGAGAAAGTTGAAATGATAATTTCATAGCAGAAATTCCGTTTACTTACTAGAGAGCTAATAACTTCATGCTATGCGTATAAATTTTAAAAGTCAAATATAAAAGAAATATGATTAATTGGAAAAAATTATTATTTTGGCTTTTTTAATAAAAATTAAGATTAATGTCATGATTTAGACTGATAAAAAGTGATTTAGTCGACTTTTTTTATAGTAATGTGAACGGGATGTATAAATAAAAAGAGACTGTTTTACTTAATTTTAAACAAAAAAAATAAAGTACCCACAATCATGTAAGGCACTTGATAATTTTAAAAATGTGATAGACTATACATTTTATTTCTTAGTCAAAGCAAAACCATCAAAGTTTACCCCAGCCCAGCCATGTTGCATAAATTGGCGGATATTTTGATGGTCAGTTTGTTCTGGCGTTGCCAAAACACTTTGATAATGTTCAGCAAATAATTTTAAGGTATCTTTTTGATTTAAATGATGTAATTTGGCAAAACTTAATACTTTGGCACTGCCTTGATTTTGTTCAACGGTATTATGTTGTTCACCATTTTGAAAGGCAGTCGGCTGATGCTGATAATTTTGCTCAATCAATGCCAATACATCGGCAAATTTTGCTTGTCCTGCATCAAGCTTTTGTAATAGGGTATCAATTTGATTTTTCATAAAAAAATTCCAAAAAATAAGCAATAATTACTTAAATTAGCAATAAAAATTGTGCAAAACAATAGCAAGATTGTGACGAAAACGCTAAAATAACCACATCTATTTATGAATTTTTTGATTTAGGTCACATTATGTCAAAGCAAACCAAAGTAACTGCAAAAGCAAAACCACAGCCAAAAACGGGGAAAACCGATAAAGTACAAAAGCCACACGCTGAAAAAGAGCAAAAAGCGACTAAAGATAGTAAAACCAGTGCGAAGGTTGCTACAGCAGACGTAAAGCAAGCCGAACAAGCAACCCAAAGCCAAACCACACAAGCTGAATTTGAAAAACAATTACGTCAAAAA
This sequence comes from Hubeiibacter jixunmingi, assembly GCF_041928215.1. Lineage (NCBI taxonomy): Bacteria > Pseudomonadati > Pseudomonadota > Gammaproteobacteria > Moraxellales > Moraxellaceae > Hubeiibacter > Hubeiibacter jixunmingi. The sequence goes on from NZ_JBHFHK010000092.1 coordinate 4,258, forward strand.
GCTGAACAAGGCGATGCACAAGCCTGCTTTGATTTGGTTGAATATGCCGAGAAAATCGCACCAGCACAAAATATGCTAGAAGCTCAAAACCGTGTCAATTTATTGGTACAAGCTTCAAACAAAGGCGTAGGCGTAGCAAGTCTATTGCTTGGGCGTTGGTATTTGCAAGGTCACTATGTCGAAAAAGATGCAGTCAAAGCAATTTTATTCTTTGAACATGCAGGTATTCAGGGTCAATCTTATGGCTACTACCAATTGGCAGAAATGTTCCAGACAGGTGCTGGCGTACCAGCAAACCTGAAAAAAGGTGCAGATTATCTACAGAAAGCGGTATCAATGAATAACGCTGATGCAATCCTGACCTATGCAACCCAAGTTTTGGCACAAGACCCAGCACAGGCTTTCCAAATCGTTGCAGACAATGCTGTAAAAAATAATCACGTAAACAGCTTGGTATTCTTGGCAGACCGCCCAGAGTTCGATGAGCAAAAAGTATTAGACTTCTTACACAAGTATGAAACGGGTAATCCTTTTGTACAAAGCCTATTAGCAGTACGTTATGTACAAAAAGGCGAGCTAGAAAAAGCATTACCTTATGCTGAGTTTGCGACCGCTAATGATCATCCATTGGGTACGTATACGCGTAGTCTCATCGAATTTAACCTTGAAAATGGTGATCAGCAACTTGCAGAGCAATTAATGGTTAAAGCTGCACAATTGGGTCATACCGAGGCAGCCTATCGAGTTGGTGCGGATTTATTACAATTGGCAAGTCAGCAAGAAGATTTCCAAGAAGCGGATCGTATCCTACCACAAGCGTTGAATTTCATTGCTCATGCGGCACAGCAAGGTTTTTCACCTGCTCAATATTCTTTGGGTCAATGTTGGTCACAAGGTTTGGGCGTGGAACAAAATGTACAAGAAGCAGTAGCATGGTTTGAGCGTGCAGCCCGTCAAGGCAATGTCGATGCGATGTTTAGTTTGGCAATGCACTTACCAATGGAACATGAAGCGCATTTGCCTTGGTTAGATGCTGCAGCACAAGCAGGTCATCCAAAAGCATTGCTATGCCGTGGTTTGTACGAGCAACAGCAACAACGCCCACAGCAAGCCATGGAATGGTTTAACCATGCCAAAGAGCGTGGCGATGTGCGTGCGGACTTTATGCTTGGCATGGCATATCTCAAAGGCGAAGGCGTAGAAACGGACAGCAAACGTGCGGTTGAGCTACTCAATCAAGCAGGCGAAAAAGGCGATGTCGATGGTTATTTTGCCCTGTATGAAGCCTATCGTGATGGTGTGGGCGTGCGTAAAAACAAAAAATCTTTGGCGAGGTATCTAAAACTTGCCAAAGAAGGTCAGCATCCAAAAGCATTGGATATTGAAGAATAATTGATTTTTTAATTTTAGCTTTAGAAAGAAATGCGAGTTTTATGCTCGCATTTTTTTGTTTTAAATGATCATTCTTAAATCACTGTAAAAGCCATAATAACGCCAAAGAAATATCCATTTTAAAAATCTAATGCCAATTAAATTAATCAGGAATACCCCTTATTTTTGGTAATTCAAACATTAGGCGATGATCTTCTAAGCGTTTTCTTGCCCTTTCTAATAAAACCAATATATGTTCTTGATTAACAAAAAACTCATGATACTCATCTTCGCTAATTTCATAATATTCGTCATATTCAGCTAGGAAAAGTTTAACTGGAAAACAAAAATAATATTTTTCTGTATATAATAGACCTCTTTCGAAAATGTAAATTTAGCGATTAACTTGCCAATTTATAAATCCTGCCACTAATTTCATTC
>NZ_JBHFHK010000093.1:0-6006 GCF_041928215.1 Hubeiibacter jixunmingi
GAGAATGAAATTAGTGGCAGGATTTATAAATTGGCAAGTTAATCGCTAAATTTACATTTTCGAAAGAGGTCTAATTAAAGCTATTTTACAATCATACTATCAAAAACTTAAAAATTACAGTTTAAGATAAAAATAAAATACTCTTAGAGATTGTCTAAAACAACTTGACCACTACCAACCATGATTCTAGGTAAAGTATCAGTATATCGTGTTATTTACTCTGATGATTGCCGTGGTTATAATGGTTTAATTGATATGGCTTTTATTTAGATTTTTTATTGAAAAGGTAGGACTATTGGAAATGAGAAAATTATTACTTATACTCACGCTGTGTGTAGCTTATCAATCTGCTTTTGCTGAAGATGTGATCGCATTTGATGCCAAAACAGATCCAGTGGTGCAAAAATTAAAACACGAATTTGAAAATAAACCGCTTGGTGCTAAAGTAAATCAACGCAATGCTGTACTCAGTGATACCTTTTATCATCGTTGCTTAAGCGAAACCTTAGCAACGCTAAAAAAAGATTTTCCAAGTGATAAACCAGAGGTACACCAAACAATTGTTTTTGACACCTGTGAATATACTGAAGATATTTATAATACTTACAACGTATTATTGGCTGCTGATAATATGAAAAAGAAAATGTCAGAGCAAGAAGCTTATCAACATGTGATTGATAGTTATATTAAAAATGGCGGGCGTAGCAAAACCAACGCAAAAATGCGTGATGAAATTTGGCAAAAAATCAATACAACGCCATAATTTTTAATATAAATGCTCTATCTAAATCATGATATTGATGATTTAGATAGATTTTTACCACTTAATCACCTTGTTATTTTTATCTCACCACTTCATCCCCACATCTTGAAATAACCCAGCTTTTTCCAAATCCCCTGCCAAGCTAAATAAGGTCGCTTCATCATTTAAGCCCGCAATAAACTGCATCCCAATCGGCAGACCCTCCGCAGACATACCCAAAGGCACTGACATGGCAGGCATCCCCGTCATATTGGCTAAAATGGTAAATGCCATCTTGGGCAATACAGGCTGACTTAATTTTTCCACCATCCCCGAATTGAGTAGCATCTTGCCAATCTTCAAACCGCTGGTGGCTTGCATCATGATTTCATCGGCTTTTTTCGGCGGTAAAATACCATTTTTCACCGCAGGCGTTGGCACTGTTGGGCATAAAATCACATCATAATCTTGCAATAAACGATCGGTTGCCAAACGCAAATCTTGCCAACCTTGCTTGGCATTGAGAAAATCCAAAGCCGATAAAGAACGCCCCATCATCGCCATATTCAAGGTCTGTGGCTCAAGCTCACTGACATGCTCACGCCCCAAACGTGTAGCAAGATCATGCACTTGATGGGCAGTATGACTACATACCATCACCAAAAAATCTCGCCATACTTGTGACTGATTAAACACTGGCTCGGCATAATCCACATGATGCCCCATACTTTCTAAATGCTTGGCGGTCTGTTGCAAACACGCCATCACTTCAGGGTCAATCACAGTATTGGCAATCAATGGACGCACATGAATGGCGATTTTTAAAGGACGGCTTGGCGTTTGACTGGCGGTAAGAAAAGACTGTTCAGGGCGTGGCGAATGATAATTTGCTCCCAATTCAATACCGCTTGTGGCATCCAACATTGCCGCACTGTCTCGCACGCTACGACTAATCACATGATTGATGACCGCACCATTCCAATCTTCACCCAATACCGAACTGATTGGCGTGCGTCCACGACTTGGCTTTAAGCCAAACACACCGCACCACGATGCAGGAAAACGAATCGAACCACCGCCATCGCCACTGCCTGCCATCGGTACAATGCCACTGGCAACCGCAGCCGCACTCCCCCCTGATGAACCGCCCGTGCTATAGCCTGACTTGGCAGGGTTTTGACATGCCCCAAAGGCTTTGGGTTCTGTGGTGATAATCAAGCCAAATTCGGGCGTATTGGTTTTACCAAAAATATTTACCCCTGTGGCTTTGATTTGCTGAACAATGGCATTGTCTTGTTTTGGTACAAATTTCACGCTACGACTACCCATCGACATAGGCTCATCGGCAAATTCATATAATAGGTCTTTGAGTAAATATGGCACACCTGTAAATACGCCATCGGGCAGGCCTTGCTGAATGGCATTGTAGGCACGCTCATCAAAACGGTGAATAATGGCGTTGAGTTTTGGGTTATGCTGATTGGTAATCGCAATTGCACTGTCTAACAATTCTTTGGCACTGACTTGCTTGCTTTTTACCAATTCCGCCAAGCCCATGGCATCATATTGTGTATATTCTTTAAACATCCTTAAACCTGTCTATCGCAATGATTATTACCTTTATCATAGCGGATATTTTGACATTTGTAAGGCTTATTATTTTGATTTTTTAGAATAACCATTCACATTAATTATCCTGAAAATGGGCAATAAAAAACGCCAAACCCATAAATCATTTGGCGTTTTATCCAAAAGGGCGTATGCGATACGCCCCTACATCAATGCGTGACACATTTCACTTTTGCACATGTTATCACACAAGATTAATCAAACAATCGTTCAAAGAAACCTTTTTTCTTATCATCATCGTCTGATTTTGGCACTTGCTTACCGCTTAGGCTTTGTTGCAACTCTTTAAACAATTCACGTTGGCGATCGGTCAAATTGGTTGGCGTATCGACCACGATTTGACAGAATAAATCACCGACCATACTGCTACGAATTGGTTTTACACCCTTACCACGCAAGCGGAAACGTTTGCCCGTCTGCGTTCCTTCAGGCACTTTGAGATTGACACGACCGTCCAAAGTCTCAATTTCCACTTCTTTACCCAACACCGCATCGGCAATATTGATATGCACATCCATATATAGATCTGCACCATCACGTTGGAAAATTGGATGCTCACGCACGGCGATTTCGACATACAAGTCACCCGCTGTACCATTGGCAATCGCCTCGCCTTTACCCGACAAACGGATACGGTCGCCATTGTCCACGCCAGCAGGGATATTGACTTCTAAGGTCTGCTGACGGTCTTTTACGCCAGTGCCGTGACAGTCGCCACATGGATTTTTGATGATTTTTCCTGTACCACGGCAGTGATGACACGGTTGTTGTACGCTAAAGAAACCTTGTTGCATACGGATATGCCCTGAGCCATGACAGGTCGGACAAGTCTGTACATCGCTGGCATCTTTCGCCCCTTTACCATCACAGCTTTCGCACGGTGCAGGTGCAGTAAAGGTAATGGTCTTTTTCAAGCCTTTTACCGCTTCTTCCAGCGTTAATTCAAGTACATAGCGTAAGTCTGCACCCTGACGTTGGCGTTGTTGTCCACGACCGCCACCACCGAACGCACCACCGAAAATATCACCAAATTGGCTGAAAATATCTTCTGCACTAAAACCGCCTGCACCGCCAAAACCACCACCGCCACCAAAGCCGCCTTCAAAGGCATTATGACCCATGCGGTCGTACATACTGCGTTTTTCGCTATCCGACAACACTTCGTATGCTTCTGCGGCTTCTTTAAATTTTTCTTCCGCTTCTAGGTTGTCTGGGTTACGGTCTGGGTGATATTTCATCGCCATTTTGCGGTAAGCTTTTTTGATTTCTTCATCAGATGCGGTTTTGCTTACCCCCAAAACCTCATAATAATCACGCTTTGCCATGACGCAATGCACTCCAAAAAAATATTAATTTAATCGCCCTACAGTTGGGGCTATACCAAAAAAATACAAGGGTAAAATCATGTTGAAAGGATTTTTTTGTGGGGGAAAATTTTGCAGAGCAATGATATTTTGATCAATAAAGCACTCTTACTGATAAAAATGCTATTTTGTAGCCAATTGAAATAAAATTATTTAAAAAAGATTTGACTTATTTTATAAATAAGGTATTATGCACGGCATGCGGGAATAGCTCAGTTGGTAGAGCACAACCTTGCCAAGGTTGGGGTCGCGAGTTCGAGTCTCGTTTCCCGCTCCAAATTTTAAAATCCAGTCTTTTTAGATTGGATTTTTTGTTTTTTAAACTTGTTAAATTTTAATTTCCATATATTTCTGTACACCAGTTCAACTCCCGCCATCTCTACCATATCTAAAAACACATTGTAAAATATAACAATCCAACAATAGAGAAGTATCAGAATTCGTATATTTAGGCTTTTTACACCTATTCTTAAATTACTATCTATGTGCTATGATTTATTTTTCGCAATATTTTGATTAGGACAATGCCATGATCGCCACCCAACAAAGAGCTGAACTCCATCGCCGTATCTGGCAGATCGCGAATGATGTCCGAGGTTCGATTGATGGTTGGGATTTTAAGCAGTATGTGTTGGGGGCGTTATTCTATCGCTTTATTAGTGAAAACTTTGCCAGCTACATTGAAGCGGATGATGACAGCGTAGACTATAGCACATTCCCCGATGATAGCCCCACCTTAGCCCAAATCAAAGATGATGCCATTAAAACCAAAGGCTACTTTATTTATCCAAGTCAATTATTTAAAAATATCGCCAAAAATGCCAACAACAACGATAGCCTAAACACTAATTTAGCCAATATTTTTCATGCCATTGAAGCATCCGCCAACGGCTATCCTTCTGAATCTGATATCAAGGGTTTGTTTGGTGATTTTGACACTACCAGTAACCGCTTAGGCAATACCGTTGCTGATAAAAACAAGCGCCTAGCCGCTGTACTAAAAGGTGTGGAAGAACTTGATTTTGGTGATTTTAAAGATAATCAAATTGATTTGTTTGGTGATGCCTATGAGTTTTTGATTTCCAACTATGCTGCCAATGCTGGTAAGTCTGGTGGTGAGTTCTTTACACCCCAGCACGTTTCTAAATTGATTGCCAAGCTTGCCCTACACGGTCAGACCAACGTCAATAAGATTTATGACCCTGCGGCAGGTTCGGGTTCTTTGTTACTACAAGCAAAAAAACAGTTTGATGAGCATATCATTGAAGATGTTTTTTTGGGCAAGAGATTAACCACACTACCTATAACCTTGCCCGCATGAATATGTTTTTGCATAACATAAACTATGACAAATTCAATATGATGCTCGGTGATACCTTGATTGACCCGCATTTTGGCGATGATAAGCCATTTGATGCGATTGTATCCAATCCACCGTATTCGGTTAAGTGGATCGGTAGCGATGACCCAACGCTGATTAATGATGAGCGTTTTGCCCCTGCTGGTGTGCTTGCCCCTAAGTCAAAAGCGGATTTTGCCTTTGTGCTACATGCGCTTGCCTATCTATCGAGCAAAGGGCGTGCGGCGATTGTATCGTTCCCTGGTATCTTTTATCGCGGTGGTGCAGAGCAAAAGATCCGCCAATATCTCGTTGATAACAACTTTGTCGAAACAGTGATTTCGCTTGCTCCTAATTTGTTTTTTTGGTACGTCGATTGCGGTCAATATTTTGGTGCTATATAAAGGGAAAAAAGACAATAAAACACAGTTTATTGATGCCAGTCGGTTATTTAAAAAACAAACCAATACCAATACGCTGACCGATGAACATGTGGCTCAGATTATGGACGTATTCGCTAGTAAAGCCGATGTGGCGCACTTTGCAATATCAGTGGATAATAGCGAGATTACAAAAAATGATTATAACCTTGCGGTAAGTAGTTATGTCGAGGCAGAAGATACCCGTGAGGTGATTGATATCAATGCGTTAAATGCAGATATCAAGAAGACAGTGACAAATATTGATAAACTACGGGCTGAGATTGATGCGATTGTAGCGGAGATTGAGAGCTAATGGATATTGTTTTATATACAACAGACGATGGTAACACTAAATTTGCTCTACAAAAATTTGAAGAGCAGCTATGGCTAACACAAGCAGACTTGGCAGAGTTGTATCAAACAACAAAGCAAAATATTAGGGTGTGTTGACATACAAAGAAAATCAGTTATTCTGATTATATGAATAGACTAACACTTACTGATGCCCAA
>NZ_JBHFHK010000094.1:0-5999 GCF_041928215.1 Hubeiibacter jixunmingi
CCGATGAATCTTTTGCTGCTAATATCTATCTGGCTGCAACAATAATCAATTTGTGTTAATTGTCAACACGCCCTAGTTAGACTTACAGATTCAGGGAAAAGCATCATTGAACAAGCATTGATAGACCATGTTGCCAATGAACAGCGACTACTCAATCAGTTCGATGAACAGCAAAAAAATGAAATTAATCTCATATTAAAAGACTTGTTGTTATCCTTAGAATAAAAACATCTCAAAGGCTAGGCTAATTTTTCGAGGTGCTATTTTATCTTATACAATCTATGAGTTACATTACTTAGTTACTTTTCCTAAAAATGTAACTTTAACCTTTAGATTCATATATCACCGAACCCCATAAACCTCCGCCCGTAACAACACTTTTTCCGCCCAATTTTTATGGGTAGCAGGTTCAATCATACTGCCCGCCACCGCAAACACCGCTTGAGCATCAGGCTGTAAAATGGCTTGGGCTTGTTCAAATTCGGATTGGCTGACTTTAAAGGCATCATGCACCATAGCGATTTGGCTTGGGTGAATCACGGTTTTGCCCGAAAGTCCATGCTCGATATCCAATGCCAATTCTTGCTGAAATAAATCCACTTGGGAAAAATGTTCAAATACAGGGGCAGTCATCGCAAAACCATGGCTAATAAACTGCCCTGCCAATTGTGCAATCAAATAACCTACAGGCGTGGCATAGATATGATGCGTAGTCGGACGGCGTAATGACATGGTATTGAGCAAGTCATTACCGCCAATACGTAATGCCAAAACCTGACTAAAATCTTGCTGTAATGCCTGACGAATATCCCTTTGAGCAAAAATATCAAAAATATCCGCACTTTCAAAGGTCGGCATAATGTATAGCGATTGATTATGCTGTAGGATTTGCTGATATTTTGGTAAGGATTGCGTATCAAATTTTGGCAATACAAAACCATCAATGACACCAATATTTTGCCAAGATAATAAGCTTTGTAACATGGCGTGATGGCGTGGACGGATAAATATTTTTAGCTTTGCTTTTGGTTGCTCTGATAATTGCATCAAGAGTTCTGCTAGATTTTTAAGCGCAAAAGCCACATCATGTTCACTCACCGCATCTTCTAAACACAAAACCATCGAACGCAAGCCATTGATTTTATTATTCAAAGTAATATCTACTAAATCCAATCTGGTGGCAGGCACATAAAGCGTTGCACCCAATTCTAAGGCGTGCAAAGGCGTAGGAGCATCTAAAGGCTGTGGCATAAAGTTTCCGTAATGTTTAAATAAATAAAAATAATGTTAGTCAGCGACATTGCCAATTTTTTGGATAATGGTCACCGCATGATAAGGGGCAATATCGGGCATAATTATGACAGGCGTTGATGTTTTTTCGGTAAGATAACGCAACAACGCGGTATTCGGATTATCCGCTTCTCGTAAAATCACCATCTCAGGCATACGTCGTAAAATCGCTCGTGTCGCTTCAGCAATGCCAGGCTTGATACGATTTAGATTTTCAATATCAAACTGCTTGGCAATATTTTGCACGACTTGGCTAGATTGTAAAGCTTGTTGCTGACGTTGTGCTGCTGTCCATGTTGCTTGTCCTAAAGCGAAAAAACCACCTTGTTTTTTGGCTAAATCTTGACGAATTTGATTAATATGTGCGACAAAATCTTGACTGATATCAAATGCTCGTAAGTGTTCGTATTCAATACAGCCATGCCATTCAGATATATTTTCCTGATTGATTTCATGCTGTTGCAAGGCATCGCCTACGCAAATACTACGGGAAATCAATCCTGAAATGGTCGAACCCAAAATCCCCGATGGAATCAGCCAATCTTCTCCACTGGCGGATAGCCACGATACACCTGCCACATCAGCCAGCGTCACCAATGGCAAATCATCATGACCATATTTTTGCATGGCATCTAAAAAACGTGCATCTTGTCCAATGCTACGCATCAGTTCACCTTTAATCGCCCCTTTACCCGTCCAACCATCGACAAAAATCAATCGCTCTGCACCATGCTTGGCAATAATGCTTTCTAATGCCGCAAAATCAATACCACGATCACGGATAATACTGATGCCGTAATGCACGCTGTTTTTATTCACATCGCTTAAGGCATCCTTAAGTAACACGCCCAATGGCACACCCGCACGCACCAGACTGACCAAGATAATCGGCTCATCACCCGTATAATGCACTGCCAAACGATTAGCAAGCTGTGCCACTTGCAGGGCATAACGCTCGCCTTCTTGTGCAAGGGCTTGGCGATAAAGGTTTAGATGCTCATCGCTTGGGGGCTTTTCATGGCTAATCATTTGCGAATAGTGCTTTTGTCCCAATTGAATCAGGCGTTCTTTTTCCGCAGGGTCGGTATTTTCTAATTGCATTTTTTGTAATAAAAATTGCACTTGTGAGGGTTGATAGCTACCACTAAAAGCAGTGGCAAATAGGGCATCTTGCTCGGCTGTTGTAAGATCTATTGGCATCGTTGTCTGACTAAATTTTCAAAATTGGATAATAGCAAATATCTGATATTTTCTCAGCAATTGCAATGCTAAAGATAAATATCAAGAATACTGCTCAAGCTTTGTGAACAATAATTTTTATTCCCGATAATCACCAAAATAACCCTGCTTTTGATATTCATCACTGACATGATGGCTAACAAAACGATTGATTTGGCTAAGTTGTGGCACGCCCCACCAATCACACATTTGCAAAAATGCCACATCGGACAAACTATCACCATAGCCCAAAATTAAATCTTGCTCATCGACTTTTAATACTTGCTTTAATAAAAATGCCGCTGCATTGGCTTTACTAACTGGATTAGGAATAATCGCCAAATTATTACCATTCGCATGACAATAAAAACCGTCTAAAACCTCTTGCGGTAAAGCATGCAATAGATCCATCAGAAATAGACCTGTATGTCCATCGGTATCGTTTTGCTTAACCACCAAATACAATTGCAAATTTTGCTCTTCCACAATCCAACTGCGTACCGAACCAAAACATTTTGCAGTGTCTAGCACGGCTTGCATCAGCTGCTCAAATTTGTCTTTGTATCTGTCCAACTGCTGTACCATCAGCTGTTGATAGTCGGCATTGACTGTGCCATCGGCATTCAGCACCGTGCTGCCATGTGAACACACTGCACCATGTTCAAAAGGCAAATGTACACGTGACAAGGCTTCTGGACTACGAGCCGTCACCGCAAGCACCTTACCACTAGACCATAGCCAATCGACAAACTTTTGCTGTTTTGGGTTCATATAGGCAAGTGTTTCGCCATGTTTATCTACTGTCACTGCTTTAAAGTCAGCTGTTGGCGTGATACGACGATAGGTTTGAAATAGCGTATCATCTAAATCAACCAAAATGATTGGGCGAGTATTTGACATCATTTTTATCCTTTTGAACTCTTCCTTAGGAAATAATGCGTCTTCGCTACCTAAGAGAAAATGTTCCCTCCACCTTAGGGGGAGGGTTAGGGTGGGGGAAATATAATCAACAAGAAATTAAAGGAAACTCAACACTACTCACAACCACTGCATTTGGCAAAGCATCAAGCAAAGATTGTGCCACACTATTTGGTGTGGTTTCTACACATATCAAAATTCTATCATAATCATCGGCATTGACATTATAGACAAAATTTTGAATACCCAAACCATAACTATCATGAAAAGCTAGACTGGATTTGATGGCATGACCTAATGCAATCGGCGAACGGGTAATCGCACTGAATTTGACATCCGCACCTTGTTTTTGCAAATACTCCGCCAACAAAAATGGCGACCAAACATATTCACCTGTACCCAATACCAAGATTTTTTCATCAGCTTGAATATTTTGTAATTTATCTGCAAGATTGGCTAGATATAGCGTATTTTTTGTGGCAATTCGCCCCCAAGTTGGTTTTTCCATACATGGATAATCCCCCTTGGCAATGCTATCCACTTTAGGCATATTGATGGCAATCGGTGTATCGCTATCTTGCCACGACCAATCACCTTTGAGCAATGCTACAGATTGACAATTTAAACCATCAATTTGAATACCTTTCGACCAATCCACCAAGGTTGCACTGACAATATGCTGTAATTGATTTAAGCCTGCTTGTTGTAGGGCATTGACCAAATTGACAAAAGTCTTACCTGTAGACGCTTCATCATCCACCAAAATCAAACTTTTTGCTGACATAATGGCATGCTGCAATTCGGCATCATTTGAGCTATATAATAATTGGTCTTGAGCATGGCTATGCTCTTCCAAAAATTCTGCCAAAAGTTGCGTATTTTCTACAGGATGGCGAGTCGTAGTCAGATAAATCGCTTGCGGATAACGTTGCTGTAACACTTGATGCACGCCAGCACCCAAGCCAACGGCGGTTTCTGCCATGCCAATCACTAGCACAGGTTCAGGCAAGTCATTTGGCACTAAATTTGCCAAATCACTAAACGCATGTCGGATGACGCTTGGGCTAACAGGAATATGTCGCCCCAAGACTTTGGATACAAACAAAAAAGCTCGCTTTGGATTGATACGCTCGGCATAATCCAATAAATCATTAACTTGCCAGTCGGGATGATGGCTAGTAGGTTGTAAAGTGAGTGTGCCACGATTAAGCTGAACGATTGGCATTTATATTCCTATACTATTGATTTTAATTTAAAATAATCACACGATTAGTGGTAAGCTTACCGCACGCATGATAATTTCGTTTTGTTCATCGCCATAACTTTGGTACGGCAAATCCAAATAATGACAGATTGCGTGCTGTACAATATTATGCCCACTTAAAAAAGTATAACCGATACCGCCTGATGCACGTGCATTGATTTCTAGAACATATAATTGCCCTTTATCGTTATAACGTGCTTGTAGATTTACCAAACCATCACAACCAAATAAATTAACCACTTCACGTGCCAAATCGATCGCTGGGTCATCCAAGTGTAGACTTTGGTAATCACCTTCATGTTTATAGCGTGCCACAGCTGATTGGATTCGACCATTGATACAGAACATATCCACCGAACATTCCAATGCTTCTAAAAATGGCATCACCAAATAAGCAGGTGGATTATCCAATTTTGCATAGCTATCGATAAACGTCTGTGGATGCACACGGAAATTTTGACTGTTGGCAAACGCTGCAAAAGGACTGGCTTGTGGATCTAAAATCCAAAAACCTGATGCAAATACGCCTTGCGTAGGTTTGACACACACTTCACCTTGTTTTGCCCAGTATTCATAAGCCAATTGCATCTCTTCATGATTGTGCACTGTACTTGCAGCCACCACGTCGATATTTTGGCTTTGACAAATTTCTGTAAATAGTGATTTGTCATTGATTTGGTTTAATTTTTCAATATCATTCATCCCCGCCAATACAGTGATACCATGCTCTGCAAATCGCGCCTTTGCTTGAATAAATTGCTTCGTATTTTGCCCTGCAATCAGTAATTTGACCTGATATTTTTTGGCTTGTTCGATGACCCAATCGATTTTATTTTGCTTGGGCTCTTGTAGCACAATATCGGCACTGTCTGTGATCTCTGGGCGACGTTGTTCATGCGATGCAATAATGTGAAATTTTTGCTCAATGCCCTGATTTTTTAATATTCTTAGCAATTCTTGTGCAGTTAAAACCAAATCACGTTGGCTAGAATAGCCTTGGCTAAACCAAATACCTATCGAATCTTCGGTGATATTTATATTTGGCATAGGGGTGAAAGTTATTTGATAGGACATATTTTTTCAAACAGATCAGTTAAAGTTATGATGTGATTCTACCTGATATTGCTTAATTTTACTTATTTAAAGTGAGTTCGGGATAAGTTTAAATGTAAGTATTTGATTTTATGTGAAACTTTTAATTCGTATGTGAAACTTTTAATTCGGATGTAGGGTGCGTCTTACGCACCTTTCAGAAAACGGCATTAAAATGGTGTGTCTTGCGAAACAATGTTTCTCACACCCTACTTCT
>NZ_JBHFHK010000095.1:0-5974 GCF_041928215.1 Hubeiibacter jixunmingi
CGATGAATCTTTTGCTGCTAATATCTATCTGGCTGCAACAATAATCAATTTGCGTTAATTGTCAACACGCCCTATATAAAAACCAAATAAATTCTCGGGAACAAAGCCCGCTATATAAAGAGAAAGGACTGTTGAAATTTGAAAAATTACAACAGCATTTGCAACTTTTAAAAGCTTGGCATCTTGTTTCATGAATGGATTAATTCCTTTCTTTTCTGATGTACTATAGTTTCTGTTTGATGATAAATAAATGAAAAAAACTATCTCAGTTGAAACTCAGCATAATCAGCAATATTTAAAACTTTACTTTTTCCCAAAGCCAAGCCTAAATCTTGCAAACGAATACTGCCAATTTGCGTGCGTACCAAACGCAAAGTTGGGAAACCCACCGCAGCAGTCATACGCCGAACTTGCCGATTCCGCCCTTCACAAATTTGAATCTCAAGCCACGATGTGGCAATATTGGCACGATAGCGAATAGGCGGATCACGATGCCACAGCCAAAGCGGTTCATCAACTTGGCGTACTTTGGCGGGCAAGGTTATGCCATCATTCAGCAACACACCATTTTGCAATTGTTCAATCGCTGTCGTAGTCACTTCACCTTCCACCTGGGCGAGATAAGTTTTGTATTGTTTATGCTTGGGGTGGGCGATATGTTGATTGAGCTGTCCATCATTGGTGAGTAGCATCAAGCCTTCCGAATCATGATCCAAACGCCCAGCAATGCGTAAAGTTTTATCAAAAATAAACTCGGCTAAGGTGCGTTGTTCCGCTTCGCCACGGAATTGCGAATGCACATCAAAAGGTTTATTAAAGGCAATCAATTTTGCAGGCGATATTGCTTGTGTTGATTTGGAAGAAAATTTTGTTTTATGCTCGAATTGGTGTTTACTAGACGGACGCTGACTGGATGGATTGCCATGGCGTTGATTTTTGTCTGTCTGATTTGTATTCTTTTTCGCATTCTGTTTACGGTTTTGTCTAGGTTGATTTGCTGAATTTTGCTGACTGAAAGAACGCTTTTGCATAGATAACCCATCATGAACAATTAAAAAATATTTTTTAAATTTTATAAAGATTTAAACTGTAACTATATCATGAATCAACCATTCATCGCCATCAATGTTTTTTTGCCAAGTAAAAATATAAGCAAAATCCTGTTGCCCAAAACGACCACTAAAACGTACTTTTACCCAATCATAAAGCAATTGCTCACCATCAGCGACCGTACCTTGCTTAGTGATATTTGCCAATAAACCCGATAATGAATTATCTACTGTATTTTCATTTGAACTGATTAAATTTTGCCAATGTTTTGCATTATTTTGGTGAAAATAATCTTGAATATTGTCCGTATCCTGATAATGCTTATAAATAAAGCTAAACACTTCACGGCAATAACGTAAAAATGGGGCAACTTCGCTGCCATCAGGAAATTGATTACCATTACTTGCCGTAACTTGTGAAAAGTCTTGAATATGATTTTGAGAAAAATCTTGTGAAAAATTTTCATTAAAATCGGGCTGATGATTTAAATTAGCGTGATGATTTTGCTGATTTAAGCCATCATTATTATTTGCAGTCGGCTGATTATTTTTGCCTAAAGTTTTTTGATATTCTTTGACAGAATAATAACCAACGGCAAATAAGGTAATTACAATAACTAAAATAATCACGAAAATCAGCATGGCACTTACTCAAATCATTTTTCAAAAATTAAAATCATTGTTTACTGTGTGGTCACGATATTATCTCGTTCAACATTTAAAACCCCTGAAATCTGTTTGATACTTCGCATCGCCAATAATATATCGGTATTTTTAGGCACACGAATCGCAACAGCATCAGTAATAGTATATTCACTAATAATAGCATAACCTTGCTGTTGTAATTGTTGCATGATTTTGGTTTTTTGATTTTTATCAAAAGATACTAATAATGTATCTGGTGTATAGCGTTGCGAATCGTTTTTCACAGTTAAAATCGGCTTATTGATTGTAGTACTGATTTTATTATTAACGGCTGATTGTTGGCAAGCGGTTAATAATAAAGCTGTTGAGATTAAAATAAAGCTTTTCATCGTTTTTTCCTAAGTGATTTAATAACAATTAATCCAATTCCATCGCTGCTGATAATGCCTGATCTAGACGTGATACCGCAATGATATTCATATCGGGACTGACTTTCTGCGGTGCATTTGCTCGCGGTAGGATAATGGTTTTAAAACCGTGCTTTTGAGCTTCTTTTAACCGTTCTTGACCATTTGGTACAGGGCGAATTTCACCAGATAGACCCACTTCACCAAATACCGCCAAATGCTGTGGTAACGCTTTGCCCCGTAAACTTGATGCACATGCCAATAATACCGCCAAATCCGAACCTGTTTCAGTGATTTTGAGACCACCGACAATATTGACATAAACGTCTTGCCCAGTGGTATGCACACCACCATGTCTGTGCATCACCGCCAAGAGCATGGATAAACGGTTTTGTTCCAAGCCTAATGCCACACGGCGTGGCTGACCGTGAGCATCATCGACCAAAGCTTGCACTTCGACCAATAGCGGACGGGTACCTTCACGGCTAATCATCACTACCGAACCTGCAATCGCTTCATCATAACGACTTAGGAAAATCGCTGAGGGATTGGCGACTTCTTTTAAGCCTTTGTCGGTCATACCGAATACGCCTAATTCATTCACCGCACCAAAACGGTTTTTGACTGCACGAATCATACGATAGCGTGAATCGGCTTGCCCTTCAAAATACAGCACACAATCCACCATGTGTTCCAACACACGAGGTCCTGCCAAAGCACCTTCTTTGGTAACATGACCGACAATAAAAAGTGCCGTCCCTGTATGCTTGGCAAAACGAGTTAAAATCGCTGCCGACTCACGGATTTGCGATACACCACCTGGGGCGGATTGAATGGTTTCGGTATAAATGGTTTGAATAGAGTCGATAACTGCCATTTGTGGGCGTTGTTGAGCCAAAACATCACAGATTTTTTCGACACACGTTTCAGCCATGACTTTAAGCTTTGCGGTTGGCAATTCCAAACGTTTGGCACGCATCGCCACTTGCGATAAGGACTCTTCACCGGTGATATAAAGGGCAGATTGTTGCGATGCCATATAGGTTGCGGTTTGTAGCAAAATGGTCGATTTACCAATCCCCGGATCACCGCCAATTAATACCACCGAACCAGTCACCAAGCCACCGCCCAACACACGGTCAAACTCGCTAATGCCTGTTGATGCACGACTTTCATATTGGATAGAGACTTGGTCTAGAGTGGTGACTTGAGCAGTTTGCCCTGCATAACCGCCTGCTTGGATGCCAATTTTTGCTTTATGCTTACTGCTGGCACTGCTGTCAAGCACCGTTTCGACCAAGCTATTCCATTCGCCACAGTCGCTACATTGCCCCGCCCATTTTGAATGTTCTGCACCACAATGCTGACAGCGATAAACGGTTTTTGCTTTTGCCACAAGACTACCCAAACATGACCAATAAGAACCGCATTTAAGCATGAAACAGACTTGATATAAAGTAGAATTTTTTTTAATGATTTTGAAAAATGTAATAGAGTAAAAATTTTCTACAGCGATGCCATGCCGATAAAAATAAGCTCTGACATCTATCGCCAACACTGCTATAATAAGACGATTATTTTCCCTTAAATTTTATGACTTTTTGATTAGATTGAGTGCATGATGAGTACAGCAACACACGATGACAGCAACACAGCAGGTCTAGATTTTATTCGTCAAGTGATTACTGACGATGTGGCAAGTGGTAAGACTAGCCAAGTAGTAACCCGTTTTCCGCCTGAGCCAAACGGTTATTTACATATCGGCCATGTCAAAGCAATTTGTTTAAATTTTAGTATCGCCAAAGAATTTGACGGCTTATGTAATTTACGTTTTGACGATACCAATCCTGATGCCGAAGAACAAGAATATGTTGATGGGATTCAAAACGATGTTGAATGGCTAGGCTTTAAATGGAATGGCGAACCACGTTATGCATCAAGCTATTTCGACCAATTGTATGCATGGGCGGTGCAATTGATTGAGCAAGGCGATGCTTATGTGGACTTGCAAAGTGCCGAAGAAATCCAAACAGGGCGTAGTACCTATCTCAAAGACGGGATTAAATCGCCTTATCGTGATGCGACTGTCGCAGAAAATTTAGCCCGTTTTGAACAAATGAAAAATGGTGAATTGGGCGAAGGTGAAGCGGTCTTGCGTGCCAAAATCGATATGTCTAGCCCAAATGTGCATATGCGTGATCCGATTATTTATCGTGTTTTACACAGCACGCATCACCAAAGTGGCGATAAGTGGAAAATTTATCCAATGTATGACTATGCGCATCCTTTGTCGGATGCGATAGAAGGCATTAGCCATTCATTGTGTACTTTGGAATTTGTTGATCACCGTCCCTTTTATGATTGGGTAGTGGAAAAGGTGAAATCGCCTGCCGTACCACGCCAATATGAATCGAGCCGTTTAAATATTGACTATACCATTACATCAAAACGTAAATTACGTCAATTGGTTGAAGGTGATCATGTCAATGGTTGGGACGATCCACGTATGCCGACTATCGTGGGCATGCGTCGTCGTGGCTTTACCCCAGAGGGTTTACAAGATTTTTGTAAGCGTGTTGGCGTATCCAAAACCGATGGTATTGTAGATGTGGCGATGCTAGAGTTTTGTATTCGTCAATCTTTGGAAAATACTGCAGGTCGTGGCATGGCGGTATTAAAACCGTTAAAAGTCACCATTCAAAATTTTGATGAAGCGGTAGCCCATTTTGCTGAATTGAAAAAAGAAAGCCTAGTAGCACGTTTGGATAATGGCACATTGTGGCTAACACAACCAAAGCACCCGAGTGCAGATTTGGGCAATCGTGAAATTCCCTTCACCAAAGAAATTTACATTGATCAAAGCGATTATGAGTTAAATCCGCCAGCAGGTTATAAGCGTCTTTCGCCTGAAAATAACGAAATCCGTTTGCGTAACAGTTATGTGTTAAAAATCGAGAAGCCGATTTGCGATGACAATGGCAATGTGGTGGAATTGATTGCCACGATTGATGCCAAAACTTTGGGGAATAATCCAGAGGGTCGTAAGGTGAAAGGCGTGATTCATTGGGTATCGGCAACGCATGGTGTGTCTGCGGAAGTACGTATTTATGACCGTTTGTTTAATGTATCAAACCCTGCGGAAAGTGCAAATTTCCTTGAGCATCTCAATCCTGAGTCGTTAAAAGTGGTGCAAGCGGTGCTTGAGCCGAGTTTGGCGACAGCGGAAAATGAACAACGTTTCCAATTTGAACGTGAGGGGTATTTTGTGGCAGATCGTTATGATCATACCGCAGAAAAACCTGTGTTTAACCGTATCTTGGATTTAAAAGATAGTTTTAAAGCTTAATTCATTGGCTTTAAAATCGTTTGAAAAAATGTAGGGGCGTATCGCATACGCCCTTGTTATATTTGACAATGTGATTTATTGGAATGGAAAAAAATAATGAAAAGAATATCGCAAACGCAACAAGTGATGGCATTTTTAAGAGAAAATGCCAATCAAAAATTTACTGCTCGTGAAATTGCTGAGCAAATTGCCTTAAGATATGAACAGCAGTATAAATCTAAAAAGCAAGGGTTTGTAAACGAAAAAAATTTTATTAACCAACTTGTTGCTGAAATTGGGCGTAAAAAACTTGATCTAGAAAAACGTGGTGTTGAAATGCAAGACCAACCACGTCCACGTTTATATTGGTATGCGGAGAATAATCATATTCATGACATTGATGAATATAAAGGTGCTGAAGACTTTAATTCTCAAAATGAAAGTCCTGTCGTTGTTAATGAAAATTTAGATATAGGACTTACGCAAAACCGTAATTTTTTTGCATAAGGGGAATAAACTATAGTAGCATAAGGCATGACAAAAAAACC
>NZ_JBHFHK010000096.1:0-5600 GCF_041928215.1 Hubeiibacter jixunmingi
TGGCTGTCGCTAAAGCCCTTGATTGTTTCGTATCTCATCTTGTCATTATATCAAAACTTTCGCAAGAGGTCTATTGAATAAAAAAACGAAGCTATATATTAGATGTATATTTGAGAGTTAAAGAAAATTGTTCAGCAGTTAGATGAAATAACATTATTATTTTGTAGATTAGGCTTTTACGGATGACTAAAGATTGGTTACGCAAAAGTACTATGATTATCTAAAAAAATCGCTAAAATACGATAAAATTCAAAGCGTAGGGCAAACTCAATGAAAACTTTCGTAAAGTTAGCACTTTTGGCATCATTGGCTACAAGTGCACAGGCAATGGCAGATACAGCAGCTACAAATAATGCAAATGTAGCAACACTGGCAAGCACCGGTACAACAAATACCACAACAAATATCGTTGTCACAACCAGTACAGCCCCTGCTACTGTTGACACAACGGCTACTAACACTGCAATGCCAAGTGTCGCAACAACCACCGCACCAAGTGCAACGATTGTTAACACACCAGCGGCAACTGTACCAGCAGTAACTGCACCAATAGCGACCACTGAAACAGCTAATACTGCGACTACTAACAATGCTCAAGTACCAAACCCACAAAACCTTAGTGCATCAAATGTAGAAGCGGCAGCATCTAATCCAACTGTGAACGTGATGCAAACTGGTAAGCTAACCACAATGACAAGTCCACGTACTGGTATTAGCTACACGCTAAGCAACTCTAGTACACGCGATATCATCTTCCAAGCTGAAAAACTTGCACCAGCGAATGAGCAAAATGTGACGCGTATCGTTGCAACTAATCCAGCCATTTCACCAGAAAGCCAACAACAAGCACAACAAGCATTGTTGCAATTGGTAAATGGTCAATAAACTATGTTGATTTTTAGTTCTTAAAAAAAGCCTAAGCGACATGAGTTTCGTTTAGGCTTTTTTTTATAAAATTTAACTACAGGCTGTGGCTTGTAGTCTGCTTTGAATCTGTTATTATTTTTCTCACTTAAATATTTTTTGGAATAAGGACGCAATACAATGGCAGTTGGTGATATTTCTCTACCTAACACAATTTATCCTATTTCGGGCGTGAAGATTGCGATTCACGAAGCCTATATTCGCTATCAAAATCGCAAAGATTTAGTGATTTTTGAATTGGCTGAAGGCAGTAGTGTGGCAGGCGTATTTACCCAAAATGCTTTTTGTGCTGCACCCGTACAAGTATGTAAAAATCATTTGGCACAACAAAATGCACAAATTCGGTATTTGGTGGTCAATACAGGAAATGCAAATGCAGCATCGGGTGAGATAGGTTTGCAAAATGCCAATCTTACTTGTGCAGAACTCGCCAAATTAGTTCATGTACAGCAAGAACAAGTTTTACCTTTCTCTACAGGGGTGATTGGAGAACAGCTGCCTATGCCTCGTTTGTTAGCAGGTCTTGGACAAGCGGTTTATAAATTTTCAAACGATGCATGGCAGGATGCAGCATATGGTATTATGACTACCGATACCATTCCTAAAGTGGCATCCGAGCAATTTGAGCTAGATGGGATAACCTACCACATCACGGGTATTAGCAAAGGTGCGGGTATGATTCGTCCAAATATGGCGACCATGCTTGGCTTTGTCGCAACGGATATGCCGATTGCACAGCCACTTTTGCAAGATTTGCTTAAACAAGCCACAGAACAATCATTTAACCGTATAACCATTGATGGTGATACATCGACCAATGATAGCTGCATTTTGATGGCAACAGGTCAAGCCGGCGGTGAAGCACTTAGCTCGAAAGATGATGCACGTTATCAGCAGTTCGCCAGCATTTTAAACCGTATCATGAAACGTTTGGCAGAATTGATCGTGCGTGACGGGGAAGGGGCGACCAAATTTATTACTGTTCACGTTGAAGGTGGTGCAACGACGCAAGAATGTTGCGATGTAGCTTACAGTATTGCTCACTCACCATTGGTGAAAACAGCATTATTCGCGTCAGATCCAAATTGGGGGCGTATCGTTGCAGCGATTGGCAATGCAGGCTTAAATCAGCTGAATCAACAGTTGGTGAACGTATGGTTGGATGAGGTGTTGATTTGCGAAAATGGTGGTTTAGCAGCAAATTATACGGAAACACAAGGTGCATCTGTTATGTCACAGACAGAAATTACTATTCGCGTAAATCTTGGACGTGGTGAGTGTAGCGACACAGTTTATACCTGTGATTTATCTTATGACTATGTCAAAATCAATGCAGATTATCGTTCTTGATGTATTATTAAGCATTGTGATGAAAATCAAATTTCTTATCGAATGTATTTTTGTTTATGAAATTGGTTAAAAAACATAAATAATACTGCTTTTGGTGTGAAATTTGCTTTTAAAATAGACATACGCATAAAAAAAAGCGTGTTTTTGAAAATAATGCTTGACGAGAGAGCCTCTCAGCTCTAAAATGCCTCTCGTACCGTAAAGGTGCGATAAAAATCGCTGAGAGCGGAGCATAGCACAGCCTGGTAGTGCACCTGGTTTGGGACCAGGGGGTCGTAGGTTCGAATCCTACTGCTCCGACCATTTTTAGAGTATGCCTTTTGTTTAAGGGTTTTAACTTAAACGATGAGCGCCTGTAGCTCAGCTGGATAGAGCATCCGCCTTCTAAGCGGATGGTCACAGGTTCGAATCCTGTCAGGCGCGCCATTTCGGTCGCCATAAGTGATGGTGGATGTAGCTCAGTTGGTAGAGCCCCGGATTGTGATTCCGGTTGTCGCGGGTTCGAATCCCGTCATTCACCCCAAGTTTAGCCGATTTTCAGATTGGTGTAAACATTTTCGGAGCATAGCACAGCCTGGTAGTGCACCTGGTTTGGGACCAGGGGGTCGTAGGTTCGAATCCTACTGCTCCGACCATATTTTAAAAATAATAATTCAATTATATATTCTTAATCTCTTGTTTGAATTTCTCATAAATTTAACGTCTATTTTTTAACTTTTTCTTTAAAAATTTAATCATTTTCTTTCCTAAATTTCTTTATAATTATTTTTTGATTATTTACTATATATATCCTTTGTGCTATTTTAAATTTAGACAAATTTCAAAATCAAAAATAGGACAGTATGATGATGAAAAAGTTATTCTTAACAACATTATGTTTATGTAGTACTTTGAGTTATGCCAACACATCGGTTAAATTACCTGATAGTGCGAAAAGCCTTCTGCCAAAAGGTTGGAAAGTGATTGCAGTCGCTCAAGGTGATTTAAATCAAGATAAGAAAAATGATCTTGCGATGATTTTACAAAAAACAGATCCTAAAAATAAAATCAAAAATGATGGTTTGGGGGGCGGATATTTTAGACACTAATCCGAGACGTATTATCGTGGCATTCGTACAAGGCGATAAATATCAAGTTATTAGTGATAATTCACACTTTATTCCTAGTGAAAACGATAGCGAAAGCCCATGTTTGTCAGATCCTTTGTCTGAACAAGATAATAATGGTTTAAGCATCAAAAATGGTACATTGAATATTGAGATGCAATTTTGGTATAGCTGTGGTACTTATGCAGTGTATGATCACCATTATATATTTCGTTGGCAAAATAACACCATGGCATTGATTGGATTTAATCATTCTGAATTTTGGCGTAACAGTGCCAGCTCAACGATGCATAGTCTAAACTATAATACACAACGTATGGATATCAGCACAGAAACACATGACGATAGTGATGAAAAACATCCAGATAAAATCATCACAACTGAGAAGAAGGGTTTAAAATTTAAAAAAGCATATCACTATAATCTAAATGATATGCAATTTGAGATGGATTTGGGTATAGGCGATTGAGCTGAATATCTAGACGTATCGTAGTGCTGATTGAGCGTGATGGTTCTAGATCAATCTGATATCAGCACTGTAGTCGGTACGTCATTATAGCTCGAATCATATATTGCTAAACGCTTGACTCGACTGGCTTTTGCTTTATACATGGCTTGATCCGCTTGGTTGAGTAACTCCGATGCGGAACTTGCACCTTTAGACAAGGCAATGCCCACTGAGAAACCAAACGGAATGCTGTAATTATCCAAAACCAACGGTGCATCACTGACGTGCAAGATACGCTTCGCAATTGCCAGTGCATCTACAGGTCTATTGATATGGGGTAACAAAATTGCAAACTCATCGCCACCTAGACGAGCGAAAAAATCTTCACTACGCAATACATCAGTAATTCGTATAGCCATTTCTTGTAATACCGCATCACCAACCAAATGTCCGTAAACATCGTTGATTTCTTTAAATAAATTATTATCTATAAAAAATAGAGCAAAACCTTCATTTTCTAGCTGTGAGTTAAACATTTGTTCAAGCTTTTGATTAAAAAACTCACGATTAGGCAGTTTGGTTAAAGTATCATGCATAGCACGATATGCAAACTGTGAGCTTTCACTTTGCATATGCTGTTGCCAGCTATCCATTTCGCGTAGTAGCGTATTAAAATGCTCTGAAATCGCATTAAACTCGGCGATACGGCTATATCTCAGCTTTTGATTAAAATGACGTGTTGCCAAAACATGATCTGTCGCATTAATAAAATTATCCACCGAATTATTTAATTCTCGGTAAATCAAGCGTGAGCTATAAGTGACAGTGATTTGAATGGCAATGAGACTGACCAAAATAACCAATAGAAAAACTTCTAAGAAATAGGTAAGTGGCGTTATACCATTGGAGACTTGTACGATCGCCAGTAATTTAGAATTATCACTACTGCGAATATGCTGTTCACCAGCGTGATCAGCTAAAATATAGCGTTGTACGAATGTTGTGTAGAAACTAGATTGGTTTGTGGGATTAATTTGTGTGATAACATTACGATTGGCATCCATCACCACAATGCTGCCAACGATATGAGTATTTGCAAAGCGTGTAATAAGCTCATCTAGTGCGACCTTGTCATCGATGACATTGGTGAGCACCATTTGCTCACTGACGCCTTGTGCCAAGATAGCAAGATTTTCTTCTGTATAACGTTTAAAAACAGATACCGCAACGATGCTCATACCAAATATGCATAAGCCGAGTACCAGAAGAGACATATAAGACTGAGACTTTAACAAGAAAGTCTTCAATGGTATGTTGTATTCGGGACTCATTTTACGCATAGTGTATTCCAGTAAAGCTGTTCTTGTATTGTAAAAAATACCAATCGCAACTTGCAAAGTGTTGTTGCAGAGCAGCTTGTTCTACGCTCAAGACTCGAATCGACATCATACAATAATGTTCTAAATCTATTTGTATTGAATTCATTATCAATTTGAAGATCCGTGTTCGTATAATTACATCAATCAAAGTTTATAAAGCAGTTGTTATATTTTATCACAAAAAAAGATTATATACATATAACGAATAAAAAAACCATATTTTTTATATGTTTAAATTTGATAATTATTTCACATACTTACGACTTATGAGGTGATGTTTCTCATTTAAGTATATTCAAAAAATGATGAAATAAAGTTAGGGTGTGTTGACATACAAAGAAAATCAGTTATTCTGATTATATGAATAGACTAACACTTACTGATGCCCAATGG
>NZ_JBHFHK010000097.1:0-5567 GCF_041928215.1 Hubeiibacter jixunmingi
AAGTAAAGATTGACTCGAAGTTTATTTGAGCAAAATTTGCTAGTAATTGATGAGCCAGATTTGATGGTTAGATTAAACCATTATAAAGAATTGAACTGAAGAGTTTGATCATGGCTCAGATTGAACGCTGGCGGCAGGCTTAACACATGCAAGTCGAGCGGGGCTGATAGTGCTTGCACTATTAGCTTAGCGGCGGACGGGTGAGTAATACTTAGGAATCTGCCATTTAGTGGGGGACAACTAACCGAAAGGTTAGCTAATACCGCATACGCCCTAAGGGGGAAAGGATGGGATCTTCGGACCATTCGCTAAATGATGAGCCTAAGTCGGATTAGCTAGTTGGTGGGGTAAAGGCCTACCAAGGCGACGATCTGTAGCGGGTCTGAGAGGATGATCCGCCACACTGGGACTGAGACACGGCCCAGACTCCTACGGGAGGCAGCAGTGGGGAATATTGGACAATGGGGGGAACCCTGATCCAGCCATGCCGCGTGTGTGAAGAAGGTCGTAAGATTGTAAAGCACTTTAAGTGGGGAAGAGGGTGTTGCTGTTAATAGCAGTGATTACTGGACATTACCCACAGAATAAGCACCGGCTAACTCTGTGCCAGCAGCCGCGGTAATACAGAGGGTGCGAGCGTTAATCGGAATTACTGGGCGTAAAGCGTGCGTAGGCGGGCTTATAAGTTGGATGTGAAATCCCCGAGCTTAACTTGGGAATTGCATTCAAGACTGTAAGTCTAGAGTATGGGAGAGGAAGGTAGAATTCCAGGTGTAGCGGTGAAATGCGTAGAGATCTGGAGGAATACCGATGGCGAAGGCAGCCTTCTGGCCTAATACTGACGCTGAGGTACGAAAGCATGGGGAGCAAACAGGATTAGATACCCTGGTAGTCCATGCCGTAAACGATGTCTACTAGCCGTTGGGGTCTTTGAGACCTTAGTGGCGCAGCTAACGCGATAAGTAGACCGCCTGGGGAGTACGGTCGCAAGACTAAAACTCAAATGAATTGACGGGGGCCCGCACAAGCGGTGGAGCATGTGGTTTAATTCGATGCAACGCGAAGAACCTTACCTGGTCTTGACATACACAGAACGATCTAGAGATAGATTGGTGCCTTCGGGAATTGTGATACAGGTGCTGCATGGCTGTCGTCAGCTCGTGTCGTGAGATGTTGGGTTAAGTCCCGCAACGAGCGCAACCCTTTTCCTTACTTGCCAGCGGGTTAAGCCGGGAACTTTAAGGATACTGCCAGTGACAAACTGGAGGAAGGCGGGGACGACGTCAAGTCATCATGGCCCTTACGACCAGGGCTACACACGTGCTACAATGGTAGGTACAAAGGGTTGCTACACTGCGAAGTGATGCTAATCTCAAAAAGCCTATCGTAGTCCGGATTGGAGTCTGCAACTCGACTCCATGAAGTCGGAATCGCTAGTAATCGCGGATCAGAATGCCGCGGTGAATACGTTCCCGGGCCTTGTACACACCGCCCGTCACACCATGGGAGTTTGTTGCACCAGAAGTAGCTAGCTTAACGAAAGAGGGCGGTTACCACGGTGTGGCCGATGACTGGGGTGAAGTCGTAACAAGGTAGCCGTAGGGGAACCTGCGGCTGGATCACCTCCTTAACGAAAAGTCTTGGCTTAAGTTAAAATTCACAACAAGTTGTTTTTCTATGAAGCTGTAAGTAAAGAGAGTTTTCTTGTAAGAGAAAATAATCTTTTAAAGTACGCTTTAGGTTCGCAGACTACGCGCTTCGCTTGTCTTGCGAAAATTTTAAAGCAGTGCTTTAAAATTTTCTCAGGGTCTGTAGCTCAGTTGGTTAGAGCACACGCTTGATAAGCGTGGGGTCACAAGTTCAAGTCTTGTCAGACCCACCATTGTGTGCAAACTGAGAAAGAAGTACCAAGGGGACTTAGCTTAGTTGGTAGAGCGCCTGCTTTGCACGCAGGAGGTCAGGAGTTCGACTCTCCTAGTCTCCACCACTACGAAAGCGGTATTGCATAAGTTAGTTTATTTGTCTGAATAAGACATAAGAGTAAATTAAGTTCTGTAATAAGCGAACAGCGAATTATAGTTTAGTGTGATTGACGAGATTACACGATTCATTAACAGAATAGAATTGAGTCTGAAATAAATTGTTCACTCAATGTATATGAGATTTTAGAGATTGATGGTTGGCTTTTTAAAGCTGATAATGAGTTTATTAAAAGATATCGTATACGATTGAGAACTAGCAAATGAAGTAAACTGAATCAAGCGTAAAGCGTAGTCGTAATTATTGTTGGTTGACTAGACTTTAGATTGTTTATTGCTGCAAGGTGATGGACTGTTTAGGGTTGTATAGTCAAGTAACTAAGTGCATGCGGTGGATGCCTTGGCAGTCAGAGGCGATGAAAGACGTAATAGCCTGCGAAAAGCGTCGGGGAGGCGGCAAATATCCTGTGATCCGGCGATGTCTGAATGGGGGAACCCACCTACTATAAGGTAGGTATCAATAACTGAATACATAGGTTATTGAGGCGAACGAGGGGAAGTGAAACATCTCAGTACCCTTAGGAAAAGAAATCAATTGAGATTCCCTAAGTAGCGGCGAGCGAAAGGGGATTAGCCCATAAAGTCCTATATGGTTTAGTGGAATGCTCTGGGAAGTGCAAACATAGAGGGTGATATTCCCGTACACGAAAGGCCATATAAGATGAAGACGAGTAGGGCGAGGCACGTGAAACCTTGTCTGAACATGGGGGGACCATCCTCCAAGGCTAAATACTCCTGACTGACCGATAGTGAACCAGTACCGTGAGGGAAAGGCGAAAAGAACCCCTGTGAGGGGAGTGAAATAGATCCTGAAACCGCATGCATACAAGCAGTAGGAGCATACTTTGTTATGTGACTGCGTACCTTTTGTATAATGGGTCAGCGACTTATATTTTGTAGCAAGGTTAACTGTATAAGGGAGCCGTAGAGAAATCGAGTCTGAATAGGGCGTTAAGTTGCAAGGTATAGACCCGAAACCGAGTGATCTATCCATGAGCAGGTTGAAGGTTGGGTAACACTAACTGGAGGACCGAACCCACTGTCGTTGAAAAGCCAGGGGATGACTTGTGGATAGGGGTGAAAGGCTAATCAAACTCGGTGATAGCTGGTTCTCCCCGAAAGCTATTTAGGTAGCGCCTCGGACGAATACCATAGGGGGTAGAGCACTGTTTCGGCTAGGGGGTCATCCCGACTTACCAAACCGATGCAAACTCCGAATACCTATGAGTACTATCCGGGAGACAGACTGCGGGTGCTAACGTCCGTAGTCAAGAGGAAAACAATCCAGACCGCCAGCTAAGGCCCCAAAATCATAGTTAAGTGGGAAACGATGTGGGAAGGCATAGACAGCTAGGAGGTTGGCTTAGAAGCAGCCACCCTTTAAAGAAAGCGTAATAGCTCACTAGTCGAGTCGGCCTGCGCGGAAGATGTAACGGGGCTAAAACTATGTGCCGAAGCTGCGGATTTAACTTTTAGTTAAGTGGTAGGGGAGCGTTCTGTAAGCCGAAGAAGGTGGATTGAGAAGTCCGCTGGAGGTATCAGAAGTGCGAATGCTGACGTGAGTAACGACAAAACGGGTGAAAAACCCGTTCGCTGAAAGACCAAGGGTTCCAGTCCAACGTTAATCGGGGCTGGGTGAGTCGACCCCTAAGGCGAGGCCGAGAGGCGTAGTCGATGGGAAATTGGTTAATATTCCAATACTTCTGTGTAATGCGATGAGAGGACGGAGAAAGTTAAGTCAGCCTGGCGTTGGTTGTCCAGGTGAAAGATTGTAGGTATGTATCTTAGGCAAATCCGGGGTACTCTATACTGAGAATCGATAGCAAGCTGTACTTGTACAGCGAAGTGGCTGATACTCTGCTTCCAGGAAAAGTCTCTAAGCTTCAGTTACACAGGAATCGTACCCGAAACCGACACAGGTGGTCAGGTCGAGTAGACCAAAGCGCTTGAGAGAACTCTGCTGAAGGAACTAGGCAAAATGGTACCGTAACTTCGGGAGAAGGTACGCTGTTGTCGGTGATGGAACTTGCTTCCTGAGCTGATGACAGCCTCAGAAACCAGGCCGCTGCAACTGTTTATTAAAAACATAGCACTCTGCAAACACGAAAGTGGACGTATAGGGTGTGATGCCTGCCCGGTGCTGGAAGGTTAATTGATGGGGTTAGCGTAAGCGAAGCTCTTGATCGAAGCCCCAGTAAACGGCGGCCGTAACTATAACGGTCCTAAGGTAGCGAAATTCCTTGTCGGGTAAGTTCCGACCTGCACGAATGGCATAATGATGGCGGCGCTGTCTCCAGCAGAGGCTCAGTGAAATCGAAATCGCTGTGAAGATGCAGTGTACCCGCGGCTAGACGGAAAGACCCCGTGAACCTTTACTACAGCTTGACATTGAACTTTGACCTTACTTGTGTAGGATAGGTGGGAGGCTATGAAGTGGTGACGCCAGTTGCCATGGAGCCATCCTTGAAATACCACCCTGGTAATGTTGAGGTTCTAACTCAGCCCCGTAATCCGGGGCGAGGACCATGTCTGGTGGGTAGTTTGACTGGGGCGGTCTCCTCCTAAAGAGTAACGGAGGAGTACGAAGGTGCGCTCAGCGTGGTCGGAAATCACGCGTAGAGTATAAAGGCAAAAGCGCGCTTAACTGCGAGACCCACAAGTCGAGCAGGTACGAAAGTAGGTCTTAGTGATCCGGTGGTTCTGTATGGAAGGGCCATCGCTCAACGGATAAAAGGTACTCTGGGGATAACAGGCTGATACCGCCCAAGAGTTCATATCGACGGCGGTGTTTGGCACCTCGATGTCGGCTCATCTCATCCTGGGGCTGAAGCAGGTCCCAAGGGTATGGCTGTTCGCCATTTAAAGAGGTACGCGAGCTGGGTTTAGAACGTCGTGAGACAGTTCGGTCCCTATCTACCGTGGGCGCTGGAAATTTGAGAGGATCTGCTCCTAGTACGAGAGGACCAGAGTGGACGAACCTCTGGTGTACCGGTTGTGACGCCAGTCGCATCGCCGGGTAGCTATGTTCGGAAGGGATAACCGCTGAAAGCATCTAAGCGGGAAGCCTACCTCAAGATAAGATTTCCCTTAGGCTTTATGCCTACTAAAGAGCCGTTCAAGACTAGGACGTTGATAGGTTGGATGTGGAAGCATGGCGACATGTGAAGCTGACCAATACTAATTGCTCGTGAGGCTTGACTATACAACACCTAAACAGTTCGTATAGCAACCAACAAACTAGACAAAGCTAAACGCATTAATGATTCAGTAAAACGTACTAAATCTAGTGAACAAAGCAAAAATCAGACTCAAAGCATTCTGTACCCTATGCGGTATTTGGCAATGCAAAGTTCAAATGAACTCAGCATCATAATAAAGCCAAAACCCAACAGTTTGCTGGCGACCATAGCACGTGTGAACCACCTGATCCCTTCCCGAACTCAGAAGTGAAAACACGTCGCGCTGATGGTAGTGTGGGCTCAACCATGCGAGAGTAAGTCATCGCCAGCTCTTTATTCCTAACCACCC
>NZ_JBHFHK010000098.1:0-5369 GCF_041928215.1 Hubeiibacter jixunmingi
GCTAGTATCATTTGTCGGTAGTCTTGTGAGTATGCCATAGTTATATTGTACCAATTTTATTTTTCTTTTGCTATATTGCCAATCAAATCAAAATTGACCGACCTGCACGTGTAGAATTGTCAGGTTACACGGATCGTTTTGGTAACTTGGCATACAACCAACGTTTGGCACAGCGTCGTGTAAGTACAGTACAACAGTTGTTGATTCAGCAAGGCGTAGATGCAAACACTATCGTGACTCAAGCGAATGGCCCAACCGAAACATATAGCCAATGTGAAGGTGGTCGTAACTCACAAACAATCGATTGCTTAACACCGAACCGTCGTGTCAATGTAAGTTGGTAATATCGTCAGTTTATTTGTACAAAGAGAAGCGTATCTTACGAGATGCGTTTCTTTTTTATTTTCTGATCAAAAAAAATCGGAACAGATGTTCCGATTTTATTGCCTAAAAAAATTTTAAGTTTTTGAGTCATTGATATTGGGTGTTGATGTGGTTTTAGCGATTCTTACTACAACTGCAATCATGACAGCACAAACAACCAAAGATGAACCACCATAACTAATAAATGGTAGAGTCAATCCTTTTACAGGTAATAGACCCATATTCATCCCTGCATTTACACAGGTTTGAAATAAAAAAATACTGGCAATACCATAACATAAATAACCAGCACGTAAGTGATTATTACGCAGAGCGACCATACCGATTCGCATACAGCACGCAACCAATAGGAATGACAAAGCGAAAATACTAAATACGCCGAAGAACCCTAACTCTTCAGCACTAATTGCTAACATAAAGTCAGTGTGTGCTTCTGGTAAGTAAGCTAATTTTTGTACACTCTGACCTAAGCCAACGCCAGTCCATTCACCACGACCAAATGCCATCAAACTTTGTGTAAGTTGGTAACCTGTACCATGTCGATCGCTCCATGGATCGAGAAAAGAAAGAACACGTTCTAAACGCCACGGCGTCAGCAAAACACCGATAACCACGACAGATAATGCCAAACCCAAAATAGATGCACTGGCAAGAAAAGGAATACCTGCCAAGAAAATAATGACTGCTACAGAAATGAAGACCACAATTGCAGCACCAAGATCCTGTGTGCCAATCAAACCAACAATAATACCAACAGAAACGCATAAACGGAGTAAATTGGTGACACTGACACGAATCGCATCAGCGTTGGTAACCACAAAGTCAGCTGCAATGGCAATCATGGCAAATTTTGCTAATTCAGAAGGTTGGAAGGTTACCCCTGCAATCTCAATCCAACGTGACGAGCCATTGACCTCTTTACCTACAAATAAAACTGCAAACAGTAATGTAAAAGATGCTATAAACATCATCACGTGTAGTTTATCAAACCAATAACGCGTAGGAATAAAATATGCTATCGCTGCAAAAATCGATGCAACAAAAAGATAAGCCAAATGACGAGTGAAAAAATATAATTCATTGCCATTAGGTGTTGATGTTGCAGCATAAGGCATGGAGGCAGAAGCGACCATTACGCTACCCACCAACAGTAATGCAGTGACACAAAAAAGCAACAAGCTTAGATGATTAATCTCTTTAGGCATTGCCGCAAAAACCTTATTCATCGCATTTTCTATGACATTAAAAAATCGATTTACACGATTAGATTTTTGCTCATTCGATAAAGTTTTCATATTATTTCTCTTTGAGCTGTTTTACACATGCCACAAATTGCTGTCCACGATCATGGTAATCTTTAAACATATCCATGCTGGCACAAGCAGGTGAAAGCAATACATTGTCGCCAGCTTGTGCATGGTTTTGGCACAGTGTCACAGCATCTTGCAAGCTGTTGGCATGGGCAAAAGCCAATTGTTCAGGCAAAATGGTTTCAATGATTTTGGCATCAGCCCCAATCAAGACCACGAAACGTGCATAATCTTTTAATGTAGCCTGTAAAGGCAAAAAGTCCTGTCCTTTACCCACACCACCTAAAATTACTAATAGTTTTCCGTTTTGTGGTGCTAAGGTTTGCCCAAGCCCGTTGATGGCTGCCAAAGTTGCACCAACATTAGTACCTTTGGAGTCATCATAATAGCGAACCTGTTGAATTTCATCGACGTATTCACAGCGATGTGCCAAGCCTTTGAATGACTTTAAAGTGCTGAGCATGCTATCTAACGGCAAGCCAATCAATTCACCTAAAGCTAGACAGGCTAAGGCATTCGCCACGTTATGGCTACCCTGTAAATACATTTCACGGCTATCAAGTAACCGTTGCGTTCCTTTGGCTAAAAACATTACGCCTTGTACATCACGCAATACGCCATATTGTTTTAAGTCAGGTGCATTTAACCCAAAGCTAAAATGTGGAATATGATCACTGATCAATGGGCGAGTAAGGCTATCTTCACGGTTATACACATAACTTTGACAACCTTGAAAAATACGATGCTTGGCTTGATGATAACCTTGCATATCGCCATGACGGTCAAGGTGGTCTTCGCTCATGTTGAGTATCATGCCCGCTTGGGCATTCAGGTTAGTGGTAGTTTCAAGCTGAAAACTCGATAGCTCGAGTACAATTAATTCAGGCTTATCTTGCAATAAATCCAAAGCAGGACGACCAAGATTGCCACCTACAGCGACTTTTTTACCCGCATCTTGTGCCATTTCTGCAAATAGTGTGGTCACGGTACTTTTACCATTGGAGCCAGTGATTGCTACAATCGGTACATCGGTAGCACGACGTAATAACTGAATATCACTGACCACAGAAATACCTTTGGCAATCGCCTGTTGAATCTCAGGCAACTGCGGTGCCAGTCCTGGGCTTAAAATAATTTCTTGTGCTGAACACAATAATTCAGCATCTAAAACGCCAAAAGCACGTGGAATATCTGCGGGGATCTGTTCTTGTCCAGGTGGATTGGGACGTGAGTCAGTGACGGCTACTTTATAACCTTGACTATGTAAATAATTCACCACCGAAACACCAGATACGCCAAGCCCTGCAACGACCTTTAGACCATCTCTTTGGATGAGCATAATGCACCTAAATTTTCAAAAAAGAATTAAAAAATAAACCTCCAAATTCTAGCATTATGTGCTTTTGAATACTTGTGCTTTTTATAGTTTGATGTAAAAAATTTCTTATTTTGTATCAATAGGGTGTTTAGATTGATGTGATTGGTGTCGGTCGGATATTTCAATACATAGTTTGAGAATTTTAAAAAAATGTCTTAAGATAAGCTTTTATAACTTTGAATAGGGATATTTGATATGTCAAATTCTACTTCTTTTCGTATTCGTCAGCATTCAATGCTTACCATCATCATACTCAGCAGCCTACTTGTAGCTTGTCAAACCGTAAGCTCAACCAATACTCATACAACGACAATCGCTACACAAAATAATAAATCTGATAACCATAAGGGTGCCGATGCTTTCGCACCAGAGCAAGGTACAGGCTTGACCGAACAACAGCAAGTCTATGCCAAAAAATACATGGTAGCATCTGGAAATCCGCTAGCAACGCAGGCAGGCTATGATATTTTAAAACGTGGTGGTTCAGCGATTGATGCCATGATTGCAGTGCAAAGTACCTTAGGTTTGGTCGAACCACAATCGTCGGGGTTAGGTGGTGGTGCTTTTGTGGTGTATTGGGATAATAAAAATAAGAAACTCACCACATTTGATGGACGTGAAACAGCACCGTTGGCTGCTGATGAAAAATTATTTTTAGATAGTGAAGGAAAGCCATTAAAATTTATGGATGCAGTAGTTGGCGGGCGTTCTGTAGGTACACCATCAATTCCATTGCTTATGCAATCATTACATCAACGTTATGGACAACTATCATGGTCGAGCCTGTTCCAACAACCCATTCATTTGGCAGAAAAAGGCTTCCAAGTATCACCACGTATGGCTCAGTCTATCGAACAAAATCAAGATAGTTTACAACGTTTTTCGAACACTAAAGATTATTTCTTTCCAAACGGTAAAGCCTTACAAGCAGGACAAATATTAAAAAATGTGGAATATGCACAAAGCCTAAAAGTTTTGGCAAAACAAGGTGCGAACCCTTTTTATCAAGGTCAATATGCCAAAAATATTATTAAAGCAGTCACTGAGAGTCCAAGCAATGCAGGCGTATTATCACTGCAAGATCTGCAACAATATCGCATTATCGAGCGTCAGCCAGTATGTGCCGACTATCGTCAATATCAGGTCTGTGGTATGGATGCACCAAGCTCAGGTGGTATCGCTGTGGGGCAAATTGTAGGTATGCTTAATCAGTTTGATACACAACAATTGGCGAAACCATCTGCTTATAGTTTACGCGTACTCGGTGATGCATCACGTTTGGCGTTTGCAGACCGTGACTATTACGTGGCGGATCCAAGCTTTGTAAATGTACCAAGTCAAGCTTTGCTGTCGGCAGATTACCTCAAGCAGCGTGCAGATCTCATCAAGCATAGTGATAAAGCATTAAATGAAGTCAAGGCAGGACAATTGGAAATACAACGTGCAACGGGGAAAGCGATTGAGTTGCCATCAACAAGTCATATTGTTATTGTTGATGCTCAAGGTAATGTATTGTCTATGACGACATCTATTGAAAATGCGTTCGGCTCGACAGTCATGGCAAATGGTTATCTATTAAATAATCAATTGACTGATTTTAGCTTTGAGCCAAACAAAGATGGTATTGCAGTCGCTAACCGTGTTGAAGCAGGTAAGCGACCACGTTCCTCCATGTCGCCTACTATCGTGCTTAAGAATGGTGAACCGTATATGGCAGTAGGCTCACCTGGTGGTAGTCGTATTATCGGCTATGTTGCCAAGACTTTAATGGCACATGTGGATTGGGGAATGGATATACAACATGCGATTACTATGCCGAATGTATTAAATCGGTTTGGTAATTATGAACTAGAACAAAACAGTTCTGCTACGCAATATGTGGAAGACTTAAAAGCTTTGGGCTATAAAACGGATGTTCGTGATTTAAATTCAGGTGTACAAGGGATCATTATCCAAAAAGACAGCCTGATCGGTGGTGCTGATCCTCGCCGTGAAGGTAAGGTTATGGGAGACTAAAATTAAAATTTAGGTGAGTTTTGCATGGTTAAAAGAGATTGAATCAAAAAATTAGCCATGCAAAATAGAATTTTGTTTAAAAATAAATCAAACAGTCAAAAAAATATAAAATAAATCAAAAAGTATTTGCATTGCAATACAAAAAGCAATAGAATGCATCTCGTTCTTAGCAAGATATGTTTTTTAAATAAGTCTTGTGTGTGCCGTCCCTATCGTCTAGAGGCCTAGGACATCGCCCTTTCACGGCGGTAACCGGGGTTCGAATCCCCGTAGGGACGCCA
>NZ_JBHFHK010000099.1:0-5363 GCF_041928215.1 Hubeiibacter jixunmingi
AATGATAAGGCTGTATTTCGACAGTTGGTCAGTTTTTTATCCCCTAAACCGCTAAAGGTGGGGTGGGGATGATTTTTGTCGTGTGCAGAGCATATTTTTACCAACACTACAATGTATAGTATAAGCCTGATGAATTTTTTGCCCAATATGTTCTCACAATAAGAACACAATTATAGCCTAATCTCCAAAACATAAACAAGAGATAGGCATAACATAACGTTATTTTATCTTCGAAAACATTTCTTGCAATTGTTGATTACCATATTGATTTAAATGGTCGTCATCATAATACCAAGGTGTACCATTGTTACTGCCTTTACACTTCACACCATCACACAAATATTGTGCAGGATCTAAAACCGTTGCCTGACATTGACTGGCAACACGCCCAATCATCTCTCTAAATGGCTGATTTCGATTTAAATATTGCTGATATGACATCTCAATTTCCGCATCTTGTTTGAGCAAGATTCGTTTTGCCATAGTTTTTGGTGCATCATAAGGTAACTCTGGCACAGGCAAAACCATATATACGGGATGATTTTGACTCAGCGAACAAATCGTCTGTTTTAAGTTTATTTCTAATTGAGACAATAGGGCATCATTACTTTTGTGATATTTTTGCTCAAAATAAATTAATGGTTTATTATCATGCACATATAGGAGATTACTTTGCGAACCTAACAAATAAGCTGATAAACGTGATGTCCAAATCACAGGCACACCTTTAAGGTTTTGTGCCAAATAACTTGATCGCTGTTGATTTTCTAAAGCACAAATATTATCAAATCCTGTAAAATTTGCCCCAGCAATCATCGGACAGCTCACTTGTAACATCGCTGCTATGCCCTGCTTTTGCACATTGGTATTTGCCACCAGCCCTGTAAGCAAAGCATCGGTATGACTATCTCCGACCATAATGGCACGGATATTATCTTTATTACCGATATAACATACTTCACTCAATTTTTTGCCATTCGGCATACAATGATAGGGATTTCTCTCTCCCCAATAACTTAATACTTGATTGATTTTTGGTGATATATTCGGCTGTATTAATTTATAATCCCCCACTCGTTTTGCCGATAAAAATATAATAAAAAAAACAAGAATAAGTAGCATTTTCTTAAATAATGAATTCTGTACCATCTTTTTTAAATTGATACTTTCTATATAGCGATAGCTTAAAAAACCACATAAAATCGAGAGTAAAATACCAACATAAACCGTATATTCGGGCAAAGTATAATAAAAAATAATAACAGCAAAGACCCAGTGCCACAAATAAATTGAATAAGACCAACGACCAATCGCTTGTATAACAGTATAATTTAACAACTTACTTTGGTAATTGCTCACAATGAATAAAAAAGCACCGAACACGGGAATAATTGTCCAATAGCTTGGCCATATTGTCGCTTCATCAAAGAAAAAATAACTAAATAATATCAGTAATATACTCACTTTTTGCACGACTGATTGCTGTTTTTCTACTATTTTAAATGAGAATAAATAGGCAACTCCACCCACTAGCATTTCCCATGCCCGAGAATACAATAAATAAAATGCTTCCATCGGCTCATGTTGTGATGAATAAATACAAAAAGAAAAACCCACTATAAACAATAGCAATACAATATATTTGAGATGTTCTAACTTAAAAATTCTGTGTAAAATTAAAATAATAATAGGATAAATAAGATAAAATTGCCACTCTACAGATAGTGACCAAGTATGTAATAAAAATTTTTCTTTGGCAGTAACATCAAAATAATCGATTTCTTCTAGATAATTAATATTAGAGACAAAACTTAAACTACTCGCAACATGTCGCCCTACCGCTTTATAATCCATTGGTAATAAAAAAAAGTAGCCCAAAACCAATAATATTGTACACAGCACTAATAATGCTGGAATAATGCGATAAGCACGAGCCAAGTAAAAATCAGTTAATTTAAATTGCTGCGTAGCCAGTTTTGAAACAATAATTCCTGTCATCAAATAACCAGAAATCACAAAAAAGACATCAACACCAATAAAGCCACCAGGCAACCAATCACTATTAAAATGAAAAATGAGTACAGCCAAAACAGCGATTGCACGCAGAGCATTGATGTCATATCTAAATTGCATAACTTACCCTAAGAGTTATCAACTGATTACAGCTTAAATTTGGTTTTTTATTTTTCACCAAATAGGATATTCGCCATTTTACTGGCGATTTTATCGTAGTCAAAATTTTCTAATACAAATTGTTTACCATTCTCGCCTAACTGTTGGCGTTGTGCTGGCGTCATATCGTATATCTGTTGAATGGCTTGTGCAATCGCTGTTGCATCTTCAGCAGTGACACTCACCCCAGCATTGGCAATTTTGACAAAATCTCCTTCACCTGAAAAAGAATGCACCACAGGACGTGCCGAATACATATATTCTGGTAACTTATTGGCTGCAATACCCAATTCATAAATCGGTTTATTTTGCCAACCAATATAACACACATCAAATTGCTCTAACATCGTTTGGATTTGAGCTTTGGCAATTGGCTCAATAAAAGTCAAATTGGTCACACCCAATCGTTGAGCCTGTTCAAGCAAACTTTGCTTTTCTTTACCCTCACCGACTAGAATAAAATGCATCTGTTCACGCGACGGAATGTGTGGAATGGCATCAATCAAATATTTCATCGCATTGGCCAAACCAATTGAACCAGTATAACCGACAATGAATTTATCTTTTGGCAATTGTTGTAAAATTTCAGCCGTTAATGCTTGTTTATTATTCACCTCATCCAAAAATACGCCATTCGGTATCCAATGAAATTTTTTCGCATCCAATCCACGACTTGCCATATGTTTGACTGCATTGGCTAGATTGGAAAATGCATAGTCAGCATGACGATATGCACTATCTTCAATCCATTGTAACAACCGCACAAAAGGATGACTTGGCGAATATCCGCCCAACTCAATCAGCGTTTTTGGCCAAATATCACGGACTTCAAAAATAAATTTTGCCTTAAAGGTTTTTGCCAACGATAAAGCACCAAAATAAGTTGGTAATGCTGGCGATGATTGTAATACCACATCAGGCTTATGCAAATATGATTTCAGCTTACGAATTTTATAAGCAAAAACAAACTCATTAATGATACGCTTTTTATTATGTGCACCTTCATATGGTGATAAATTCACCCAAACAAATTTAAAGTTATCATCAATATCTTCAATTAAAAAATCACCATCAAATTTTTTAGTGTGTCGTAAAATATGGCTATAGCTACCTGCAATCACATAGACCAAATAACCTTGTTGTGACAGTGCTTTTGCT
Organism: Hubeiibacter jixunmingi; assembly: GCF_041928215.1. Taxonomy (NCBI): domain Bacteria; kingdom Pseudomonadati; phylum Pseudomonadota; class Gammaproteobacteria; order Moraxellales; family Moraxellaceae; genus Hubeiibacter; species Hubeiibacter jixunmingi. Next base: position 3,331 of record NZ_JBHFHK010000099.1, read on the forward strand.
AAATAATATTGTCTTCCCCCCATACCCGTTTCAGGTGTAGACGCATATTGATTGATCAGCCAAATACATTTTTTACTATTTTGCATTTCATTCTCCAAGAGATTATTGCTATCGATACATACTGATTATTTTAGTATATAATACAAGATCCAATCTAGCACTTTCAGAATAAATTATCACCCGAGAAATAATTTATCATACTAGACCTCTTTCAAAAATGGCATTTAAAGGAAACCGTTCGTGGTGAGCCTGTCGAACCATAACGGCTTTCCAACCCTTTGACAAGCTCAGGGCGAACGGAAGACCTACTTTCGCAAGGTGTCTACTGATTACAAACAACTTGTAAAAATCATTCAACAAAACTAAAAGACCTTAAATCTAGTAACCCAAGCAAATATCTTAGGACTACCAACCAAAAGACACAAAAATAATAATAAAAAATAATAAAATGAACTTAAAACACTTGAAGATATATTCATAGACGTAATTGAAATAATCAATACCAATAAAATATTTCTTTGATATTCATACATGGTATAAACAAAAGCTACCATAAAAAAAGATAAACCTATCCAGCCAAGCCAATAACCTAGTTCAACAATAAGTGAATGCGGATTATAAAACATTAACTCTGTTTCAAAAGAAGCATAGGTTGAATATTTATAATAATTATAAATTTCACCAGACCCCAGCCCTAAGTTTCCAATATTTTTTAAGAAATACATATAGGATTCTATTCTTAGGCTACTAGAATGATCAAAACCAACTCCATTGTTATATACTCCTATAATCGTATCTAATTTATCTACTATACGTGTAACTACTGATATATCTGAATGAAAAGCAATAGTCACTACAGGAATACAAACAACCAAGGAAATAATAATTTTTTTTATCGCTTTGAGCGTAAAGAATTCTATCCTTGTTGCTAAAAAAATCAAAAAAGTTGCCAATAACGCTGTTCTAGAAGATGTAATTAGTAAAAGTAATGCTATTATTAACCAAATAAATGCCATATTACGAGAAGGAAATTCTTGTTCTATCTTTGCAATACAAAAAGATGATAGCATAACTATACAAGCTAAATCATTTGGATTAGTAAAAGTGCCTGTAACATACAAAAATTCACCATAATCAGAACTAACAGGTAATCCAAATCCAAGTGTATATGTCATAATTTGACCCACACAAACAATAAATTCAAGCATCAAAAAAGAGAATAGAAAATTATATATAAATATTTTAAAATTAAAATCATTCCTCTTCAATGCTTGAATTGAAAATAAAAAAAATGGTATCAGAAATATGGTTAATGATATTGTATGAAATAGCTGACCCTGGTATGGGTGATTGAAGTAGTATAGACTAGCAATCAATAAATATGGTATCCATGAGAATAAAACAAACCAGTCAGTATATTTTATTTTACTCGGGTTAAATGCTTCTAAAACAATGAGCAAAAAAATCACTAAAAATAGTGGAATATATGACAGGAAGCTATTATTTGTAAAATATAATAAAAATGAAGTCCCCAATACTGTTGACAAAAAAAACTTATGTATCGCTATTGTTTTCATAAATAACTTCTATCTTCAAAGGCAACCGATGTTTCGATGGTTAGTTAATAGACGTGATTCGATATAAGGAACTAAAAAGAAGCCTAATTAGCACTAGATTAACTTAAATTAACGCAAAATAGGTTTAAAACTTAAACATTTCTTTGATTTAAAAGATATTGAGATATATTCCTCCACATCATCTACATAAAATTGTAGGTTATGTTGAACCCAACCACACCAAACAACTTACTTATCAATAAGTTAGACAAAAATACTATCTTAAAAGCCATGTTAAGTATAACCAGACCTATTATACAGGCATCTGTAGTTAAAATCCACAGAAATAGAATAGGTGTAATAGACAAAACACATAAATTAAATTTATTAGTAGATAGTCTTAGGGTATGTTGACATACAAAGAAAATCAGTTATTCTGATTATATGAATAGACTAACACTTACTGATGCCCAATGG
>NZ_JBHFHK010000100.1:0-5348 GCF_041928215.1 Hubeiibacter jixunmingi
CGCTAGTATCATTTGTCGGTAGTCTTGTGAGTATGCCATAGTTATATTGTACCAATTTTATTTTTCTTTTGCTATAGCAAAGGTAATGCTTTACCAATACTCATTTGCGTTGCCTTGCCATAGCTTGGCGGATTGACTGTAAACTTACTCCACGGTACATAGCGTACTTTTGCAGTGGCTAACATGGTTGGGCTCACGCCAGTTTGAAAATCAAAGTTGTAAGAATCTGGTGTTGTTGCCTTAAAATCTTGTACAGTCTTCAAACCTAATGCAGGAAAGTTTTCGGTGATGGTTGTATCATGATCGATTTTAGAACGATAAGTTAATGACGCACGCAAGGCAATCTCAGGTTTGCTATAAGATAAACCTGCTAACCACCCTAAGGCATCGTTTTCTTTGATGCGAGCGTCATAACCATTTGCACCTTGATAAGCGATACCGCGTAAATGTACGTCACCATTCAGACGTTGTCCAACCAAACCACCATAGATTTGTAAATTCTTTTGTTCGCCTAATTTTACACCCATAATGCCTGATAAATTATGAGTGCGGATTTCAACATGTGTGCTTTGACCTTTGTTGGCTTCAGCAGTTTATGCCAATGCAACTAAGCTCATTGCTTTACTATGATCTGATTTAATAAAAGCGTCCAATTCTTTTTGTAAATCAGCTGCACCTTTGCTATCACCAGCTTTGGTCAAATTGGCAATTTCTGTCTTAAAATCATTCACAATTTCACTTGTCATCGCCAAGGCTTGTTTTGCAATCGTTAAAGTCTTGATATTGCTTGTTGGATCATTTGCTGTCAAAGCAGCAACCGCACTATCACCACCAAGGCTAACGAAATTATTATCGCCATGATAAGTCGCTGATGCACCAAATGGCTCATCATACAGCACACCAATGCTTATACTAGAATTGACATCTGCTTTCACACCATAGCGGAAAAACTCATGGCTATCTGCAATATTTGAGATGGATTTGCCTTGTTGAAATGCTGTTTCCTTACTGGCACCGCTTTTTGCAGCATTGTCGTGCCCTTTAACATCAGCTTGAATACCAGTATAGACTAGCTCTGCATAAGTACCATCTTGTAAAAATGCTGTAATATCCTGCCCAGAACGGTCTAAGCCCGCAGCATAACTAATGGTTGGTAACGCACTCATGCTCACAATAACAAATGCAAGCTTACTCAATTTTAACTTCATTATATCACTCCACTGTGATCAAATTTCCTTCAACTTTTTATCAAACAAAGCATGCTATTGGATAAATATTGTATGCTTTGTTATGGTCAATATAGGTGATTTTTGATTAAAAGACAATCTTTATTTTATTTTTAATTGCCAATGAGATAGTCATGCAATAACTATATATCTTTTTGATTTTTAAAAATTAAAATAAAAATAGATGGAACATATCCATCTATTTTTATTTACAACATCAGCTATAAAATGCAAATTACCATTGGTAAGCGACTTTTAAACCTGCTGATTGTTGTTTGCTGACATTCTTACCTTGTGACTGTGCAGCATTCATCGACACGCCCCATTTTTTATAAGTAACACCAAGACTTGCTTCTGTGTAGCTATGACGACCAAAGTTTTGAGTAAAACGATAAGTATCATTCATAACCAAATTGGCATCAGAATGGGTATTATCTACAAAGTCCGCCGCCACTGCTGGCACAATACGCACACCTGCTGGTAGTGTAATGTCTTTGGATAATTTTACACCAGCACGATAGCTTACAAGGTTAGTATCTTCTACTTTCACTTTTGCTTGGTTTAGGTTGTAGCTCTGACCTGCAAGATGATCATAACGCACACCAACCGATGGCTGAATATCCACGATTGGGGTTGCAAATGTTTTACCAACATTGACACCAACTGTTGCCAAATTGCGGTTAAACCCAGTCTTTTCACCAGATGAATCAATTTCATTTTTGGCACGACCATAACCCGCATCGATTGCAACAAAGGCTTGATTAGCAAGCTTGTATTTACCGTATAGAGACAACATATCTAGGTCATTTTTGCCATTCATATGGTCAGCAAAATCAGTATTTGCTGTGCTATGCGAATAGACACCACCCACTGTCATACTACCATTAGCACTCGTAAACTGATGATTTGCACCAACTTGTGTCAACGTTTCGGACTTATCATACGGGCGATGTTGCGTTGAGCCAGCTGTTTCTTTAATACGGTCAGCAGTCATCCATACGTTGCGTGCATCATCTGATAGTATTTGGCGAGTTAAACCACGATTGATGTGTTGCAACGTAGAAACCTGTGATGCAACTTCAGACAATGCTGTATTGGTAAAACGACTAATACCACTTGCTTGAGTTGGTGCTTGTTGAGATGCCAAAAGTTTAGCTTTGGCATCAGCCAATGCTTTGTTTTGTGCAGCCAACGCGAGATCAGTCGCTTTCTTTGCACTTTCAGCAGCTTGTGTAGCAGTTTGGGTCGCAGCTTGCACTTTGGCTAAAGCTTGTGCCACATTCGTACCCGTTGCATTTTTCAATTCTTCAACAGCAGTTTGAGCAATTTGAGCGGCAGTCTGAGCGGCTTGAGCTGCCTTCGCTGCATTTTCTGCTTCTAGACTTGCTTGAGCAGCAGTCACTGTTTCATTCGTTGCTCTAGCTGTTGCGGCTGCAGATGCTGCTGCAGATGCTGCAGTCTTTGCTTGTGCTGCTGCAGTCTTTGCTTGTGCTGCTGCAGTCATTGCTTGATTCAATGCTGCCGCTTTTTCAGCTGCTGCCTTAGCCGCTACTTCTGCCGCTGCTTTCTCAGCTGCCGCCTTAGCCGCTGCTGCTTCTGCTGCTTCTGCTGCTGCTTTCTCAGCTGCCGCTTTAGCCGCTGCTTCTGCTACCGCTTTCTCAGCTGCTGCCTTAGCCGCTGCTTCTGCTGCTGCTTTCTCAGCTGCCGCCTTAGCCGCTGCTTCTGCTGCTGCTTTCTCAGCTGCCGCCTTAGCCGCTGCTTCTGCTGCTGCTTTCTCAGCTGCCGCTTTAGCCGCTGCTTCTGCTGCTAATTTATCAATCTCACCAGTATTAATTGCTTTTTCTAGTAAAGGGCTATATAGACGATAGTCATTACCTTCTTTTATAAGACTATAGCGATAGGCACCTAAGTCAACTTCTTCATTTGTGTTTGCTAGTTTGACAACAGCCTGTGTACCTTGGTTGGCATTGTTTAACGTCATTAATGCCAAGTGTTGCTTAGTTTTGGCAACCTCTTTACCTGTATCTTGTACATATAGTTTATAGTTACCTGTCGCAACACCATCAACAACGACTTTATCGCCTTGGAACTGTGATAAATTGGTCATGTAATTAAATTGACCATTACCAGTTAAATTACCCAAGATATGTAAAGTATTATATTGTGTTGCCGCTTTGGCATCCGCTGCTGAGTTTAAAATAACTTGCGCACCATCTGTCAAGCTTAACTGACCTAGTGTACTATCATTGGTCATGGTCCAACGTGCGTTACTCGCCATATTGACTTGAGTATTAGCACCTGCAGTAATTTGTCCAGTCAGTTGTGCTTTACCTAATGCTAGGTGCGCTTGGTCACTTAGTTTTACATTGCCTTTGATTTGCGTTGTTGGAATAGTACTGAGTACATCAGCTGCATAAAATGGCGTAGTAGAGCAATTATGCTCGAAGTTATATTCCGAACGCACGCACACTGGTGTTTGACCATTTATATAGCCCAATTTCGCACTAGCTGTATTGGCGATATCAAAATTTGCATTGACCTGACCGACATTACGTCCAACAATGACTTTAGCATTATTATTTGCTTTGATTGTTGTTGCAGTAAAATTACGATTAATCCAATCGTTATCTTTAACAATTTCTTCATATCTTGCATAGTCAATCGCATGTGACGTCGGTAAGCCTGATAATAATAATGTACCAGCTTCAGCACTTAGATTACCATTTAAGTTGCTGCCTCCTGTTAGCATCAAAGTCGATTCACTAGCACGGTCGGTTGGTTTATAAGTGATGTCTAACTGACCATTTTTACTAGGATCATTCTCGCCAAGGAAACCAGCAAATGTTGTGGTAAGATTTTGAGCATTAACTTGTCTATCGTATTCTTTAGATAGAGAATTATCGCCTAATGTATTACCAAGATATGCCCAATCTAAATTACTCTGTCCAAATACAAGAGGCTTAACCGTAGTATTCACACCTCTTAAGCGATAGTATCCACCATTCTTTAAATCATAATAACTAACACCATTAGAATTGATCTGTTTTTTACCTAATAATGTTAAGCTAGCTTTATTACCAGCGTGGTTAACAATCTGTGCACCTTGGTCGATATTAGCAATGTAGTTTGCTTCCAAACCTTGCAAACCGTTCAAATCTAAACGACCACCACGATAGCCAAATTTCACATTATTAAGATCAATCTGATCTTTACTACCAAGTTGTACAGTACCACGACCACTGACGATTTCAACACTATTAAATGCTTGTTTACCAGTACTATCTGCCTGTTGATTTAACATAACCAAGCCGTCACCGACACTAATATCGCCTAGATTTTTACCTGTACCATTGACAGTCAAAGTACCTTGACCAACCTTGGATAAACGATCTTTTTCAGGATTACTTACTCGCCAAACCAGTTCGCTACCTTTAGCAATATCAATCCCTGCACCCTGCCAAGTGTATCGACCATTTGGCTGATTCTCAACGATAACACGTGACTGCATTGCGTTCGCCACCAACGTTGGCACGTTCTGACCCACAAAGATAGCACCACTACCTTGATCAATATTGTCAGTTAAGCTGATAGTAAGATCTTTATTTAAGTAAAGATCTTTACTCTTTTCTAACGTTACATTATTCCTGTTAATATCAGTCAATACCGTTTGATTTAGCGCAGCATTATCATTTTTCCACTGTACAGCATTCAAGACCTTATCATTAAGTGCAATACTTGCACCTGTATATTTCACTTTACCTTTATCCAAGGTAAATCGATCTACCAAAGTATAGGTATTGAACATCGTTTCTTTGTTTGTTACTGGATCTGTAAGTGTGGTCACACCATTCACTACACCAACCAATTCCCACTTTTGGGTCTTTTTATTAAATCCATACAAGCCACTACCGCTATCACCTTTCTCAGTGATAGAAACTAAAGGCGAATAAGATTTATTGCTGTCATGTGTATCGGCATAAACGACTTCTGTCGTTCTAATATAGTAACCTTGAGAACTCGGATCAATACTGGCATTTTTAATTTCTTTTAGGGCGTGTTGACAATTAACGCAAATTGATTATTGTTGCAGCCAGATAGATATTAGCAGCAAAAGATTCATCG
>NZ_JBHFHK010000101.1:0-5227 GCF_041928215.1 Hubeiibacter jixunmingi
ATGGACAAGGTGCAAAAGGGGGACTTGTCATCAGTCAATCGGTAAATCAAGTGGTGGCATGACGACCAAAATTATGGTTTATCCAAGTAGACAAGGCATTCTACCTGCTGTGAAAGTCACCATTGATTATTTGGCTGATAAATTAACAGAACACTTTGTGTAGTTCTTCTAGCATTGTTTCAAATATGCAACGTTTCATCGTAATTTTGCGACTTCTCATTAGCTAGGGCTTTATCTATACTGTGTTTCATCAAGAAAGTTAATGTTTAATTCATTAATTTTTCATTTACAAGTTTTGAAGGAATACACTATGAGCAATACACTTAACGCAATCAAGTCACGCCGTACAATTTATGCAATTGGCAATCAGGTTGATATGTCTGCTGAACAATTAGATGCTTTGATTCGTGATACAGTAAAACACGTACCTTCAGCATTTAACTCGCAATCTACGCGTACAGTACAATTATTTGGTGCTGCACACCAACAATTTTGGCAAATCGCCATTGATGAGCTGAAAAAATCGTACCAGCAGATGCTTTTGCTGCGACTGAACAAAAATTGCAAAGTTTCGCTGCGGGTTATGCCACAGTCTTATTCTATGAAGATCAAAGCGTCGTGAAAGGCTTACAAGAGCAATTTGCAGCGTATGCGGACAATTTCCCAATTTGGTCTGAACATGCATCAGCAATGGCTCAGTTCGCCCTATGGACTGTATTGGCTGAACATAATATCGGTGCATCGCTACAGCACTATAATCCGATTGTCGATGCAGAAGCAGCAAAAGCCTTTGATATTCCTTCAGATTGGAAACTGCGTGCACAATTGGTAATTGGTTCAATTGAAGCCCCTGCAGGCGAAAAGAGCTTTATCAGGGATGAACAACGCTTTAAAAGTTTTTTTGACAAAACCTAATTCATAAATTTTAAAGTGCTGTAGAAACTCAGAGCCATCATAATTTGACTATAATGGCTTTTTTATTGAGTTCTGAAAATTATCATTAAATAATTGAATTTATTATAAAAAATTATTTATAAGCAAAATAAAAAGTTTAAAACATTCACCTATAATTGTTATTTACGATTAAAAATTAAAAAATCATAGAAAAAAACAAAATTATCGTCAGGTGAAACTAATTGACAAATGTACTTGATAATCATTATCATTTAATCACCAGATAACAGCACGCTATAGGAGTTACGCAATGAATGCACCATTTTCGCTATTTAATCGCCAACAGCATTCACCAGCCTACCACTTACCTACTTTGCATTCCGCAAATCTATTTGCATTGAGTCGAGAAATCCGTATTATGCATGAAGGTGAAGAATATCGTTTAAGACTTACTCGCAATAACCGATTAATTTTAACAAAATAATTTATAATAATTATTTTTATGAGATAAAAATATTATTGTAAAATATATTTAAAATAATCACTAAGTCAAAGTGTATTCGTTATGCTTTGGCTTTTTTTAATGCTTAAACTGACTTTAGTTTTTAATAAACTTTAAACGTAAATGATCGTAAGCCCAATTAAAAATCAATGTGTAGATCATAATAAATAACGTCATGGCTAAGTCTAAAATAAATGCCTGCCACAGACTGATGTTGAGTATATAAGCTACCAAAGGCAAAGTCATCAATAATAGCCCACCTTCAAAACATAGCACATGAATTAAACGTATTTTTATACCACGTGTTTCTCGACGAGCAGTAAAGAAGCGGTCGAATATCCAATTGAATATCATATTCCACAGCATGGCAAGCAATGAAATCAAAATCACTATGCTTGCCAAAGCGGATGTATTATGCTGAGTAAAAATACTTAGACCAATGATACTGAGTATAACAGCAAGCACTTCAAATAAAATGGCATGAAAAATACGTTCGTAAATACTCATGATTTTTGATTATGCATTAAGTGCCTTTTCGATATCGCTACAAATATCTTCTGGCTTTGTGGTTGGGGCATAGCGTCCAATCACTTCTCCTTGTTTATTAATTAAAAACTTTGTAAAGTTCCATTTGATACCATCTGTCAAAAAGCCTTTGCTATGTTTGGTAAGGTATTGGAATAATGGGTGTGCATCACTGCCTTTTACATCAATTTTAGCAAACATTGGAAAGCTTACACCATAGTTGATTTGGCAAAACTGTGCAATGTCGCTATTTTCTTTAGATTCTTGCCCACCAAACTGGTTACAAGGAAAACCCAACACACTAAAACCTTGCTGATGATATTTTTGATATAAATCTTCCAAGCCTGGATATTGTGGGGTAAAGCCACAGGCACTCGCAGTATTGACAATTAATAATACTTGTCCTGCATAGTCATTTAAGCTTTGTTCGCCACCTTGTAAACGTTGTGCAGAAAATTGATAAATAGACATAATAACTTACCTAAAATAGATTTTAATTGTTTTAGATTTTATCACAATCAATTCAATTAAAATGATTATTTTGTACATTATTTTTATCAAAATTAAATATGGTCGATAATAACATCGACCATATTTTTTTAATATTTTAAAAATATTAATAAGTATGAAATAGAATGAATGGGAGTCTTCATACTATATTCAAGTTAAAGATAAATATATAAGTTATGGGTAAGTCTCATCATCGCTGTGCTGTTTTGCTTCTAACATTAAAGAAGCAGAATTCACGCAATAACGTAAGCCTGTAGGCTCAGGACCATCTTCAAATACATGACCTAGATGTGCATCACAGTTGTGGCAAGTGATTTCTGTGCGACGCATACCGTGTGTTTCATCGCTATGTTCATCGATATTGCTTGCATCCAAAGGACGGAAAAAACTCGGCCAGCCCGAGCCTGAGTCATATTTTGTATCTGATGAAAATAAAGGTGTACCACAGCAACGGCATAAATAAACACCATCTGTTTTGGTATTCCAATACTGTCCAGTAAATGCAGGTTCAGTACCCTTTTGACGAGTGATACGATATTCATCTGCACTAAGGGAACGTTGCCATTCACGCTCTGTTTTATTGACTTTTCCCATGATACTCCCCTTTCTTTCTAGGTTCGAAAATGTCATGATAAGTTTATCCTAAGTTAAGCGTGCTGTATCGTTCCGAGCAGTCGTTTGTTCAAAAAAGATACTTTTTATTTAATTTTTTCTGCGTAATTGGAAATATCATGACCCAGTCTATTCATACACCACGTCAAATTAAAAAATCCAGCAAACTTGAACATGTTTGTTATGATATTCGTGGACCTGTCTTAAGAGCAGCCAATGAAATGGAAGAACAAGGACATAAAATCATTAAATTAAATATTGGTAATCCCGCCCCATTTGGCTTTGAAGCACCACAAGAAATTATTAATGATGTCGCTATGAACTTAACCAATGCAATTGGTTATTGTGACTCCAAAGGTATTTTCCCAGCGCGTAAAGCAATTTGCCAATATTATCAACAAAAAGGCTTACTGAATTTAACAGTCAATGATGTTTATATTGGAAATGGTGTATCTGAACTGATTGTCATGGCAATGCAAGGTTTGCTTAATGATGGCGATGAGATGTTGATTCCGATGCCTGACTATCCACTTTGGACAGCTGCGGTGAATTTGTCTGGCGGTACAGCGATTCATTATCTGTGTGATGAAGAAAATCAGTGGTATCCAGATATTGCTGATATGGAAAGTAAAATCACAGCATACACACGTGGTATTGTGATTATCAATCCAAACAATCCAACAGGTGCGGTCTATCCGCGTCATATTTTAGAGCAAATCGTTGATTTGGCACGTCGTTATGATTTGGTGTTGTTTGCAGACGAGATTTATGATCGTATCATTTATGATGGTGCAGAACACATCGCTCTCGCATCGATTGCCAAAGATGTATTATGTGTATCATTCAACGGCCTATCAAAAAGCCATCGTATCGCAGGTTTCCGTTCTGGTTGGATGGCAATTTCGGGTGATAAATCGCGTGCAGGTGATTTTATCGAAGGCTTAGATATGTTGGCATCTATGCGTTTGTGTGCTAACGTTCAGGCACAATACGCAATTCAAACTGCTTTGGGTGGCTATCAATCTATTAGCGATTTAATTCGTCCAAATGGTCGATTATATGAACAACGTGAATTGGCTTGGAAATTATTGAATGACATTCCTGGGGTAAGCTGTGTTAAGCCTGAAGGGGCATTATATTGTTTTGTTAAACTTGACCCGAAAGTTTATCCAATCAATGATGATGAAAAGTTTATGTTGGAATTATTAAAAGCTGAAAAAGTATTATTAGTTCAAGGTACTGGATTTAACTGGCCTACGCCAGATCATTTCCGTTTGGTATTTTTACCGAGTGAAGGTGAATTGCGTGAAGCAATTGCACGTTTGGCAAATTTCTTGGCAAAAATTCGTGAGCAAAATCATACTGAAGAATAATTCTTTGTTATTCTTCATAAATAAAAGCCACCTTTAAAAGTGGCTTTTATTGATTTTATTGATTTTATTATTATAAGCAGAGCTTAAGAATCAAAGATTAAATTTTCAATATCTCCTATAATATTTTTCCTACTTTTAATTATTTTATCCTTCGCAATATTTAACATTTGAATAGAATATTCTGCGAGCTTATAAGAGTCAAGTTTATAAAAAAGACCTTTTTCATATTCATTTAAGTTTGAGAGATTAGTAGATAATTCATTACGTAAGACCAGTTCAATAAATTCTATCTCAGAATACTCATCCGTCTCTATTGGATTAGTAGCTCTTACATCTTGATAAATTCCCCCTAAATTGTATCTATCAATTAATAATTGAGTAAAATATTGATTAAATCCACTAGTGAAACTTATAACATCCCTATTATTTTCAATAAATGTTGAAACATCATCAAAAAATAAACACATATTTTCTAATTTACTATTTTCAGAGATATCATTGTTTACACTATTCAGAATCTCATCTATTTTAGGTAATATCCACTTATCTTCTACAACTGACCTATTTATGCTATAAGCCATATTCATTACATTGTCAGTTCTAAATCTTTTGAATACCTTTTCCACAATACGATGATTGATATTAGAATTATTAACAATACAATAGGCTGTAAAATACTCTTGGAAAGAACGATGCGTATAGGTATAGTCCAAACCATTCTGTATTAGAAGTGGAATATTAGACCTCTTGCGAAAGTTTTGATATAATGACAAGATGAGATACGAAACAATCAAGGGCTTTAGCGACAGCC
>NZ_JBHFHK010000102.1:0-4785 GCF_041928215.1 Hubeiibacter jixunmingi
GGTTTTTTTGTCATGCCTTATGCTACTATAGTTTATTCCCCTTATGCAAAAAAAATTACGGTTTTGCGTAAGTCCTATCATGAATATTTTTCGAGGTAAAATAGATGTCTGCATGGAATGAAGGATACGTCAACGATATTGACTATACGTACGGTTATTATACAGAACTCAACCCAAATCATTTTATTGTCCCATTTTTGATGTCTGGTCATGAGCCACCAAAAGTCAAAGTCGCCTGTGAATTGGGATTTGGACAAGGTCTGAGTGTGAATATCCATTCAGCAGCACAAGATACAAAATGGTATGGTACTGATTTTAATCCAAGTCAGGCTCAATTTGCACAGAACTTGGTCAGTATATCAGGTGCTGACGCACATTTGGTCGATGAATCTTTTGAGCAATTTTGTTCTCGTGAAGATTTACCACAGTTTGACTACATTGCACTACATGGTATTTGGTCTTGGATATCGAATGAAAACCAACGCATTTTAGTTGATTTTATTCGTCGCAAGCTGAATGTCGGGGGCGTGTTATACATCAGCTATAACACACTACCAGGATGGTCTAGGTACGCACCTTTACGCCATCTTATGATAGAACATGCCAAGATCATGGGGACTAAAGCAGTGGCAAGCAGTGAGCAAGTACTCAACTCATTACAGTTTACCAAACGAGTTATTGAATCAAGTCATAACCTATCGCAAGAAGTCCCAAATGTATTGAAGCGTATAGATACCATTGCAAACCAAGACGCCAGCTATCTTGCACATGAGTATTTTAATCAATACTGGCAACTGATGTATTTTTCAGAGATTGCCAATGAGCTGGATCATGCAAAACTACGTTTCGTGGCGGGCGGGAGTTATCTGGAGGAATATCCAGCCAGTTGTTTCGATGAAAATCAAATCAATATGCTTAATGAATTGTCCGAAACAAACTTACGAGAAACAGTCAAAGACTTTTTCTTGGATCGTCAATTCCGTAAAGATTATTGGGTTAAGGGTGGCAAACGTCTAAACGGTTCACAGCTTGTAGAAGCATGGGATAAGCTTCGAATTTTAAAAGCGAGAGACTTAGTTGGGGATCATCTCGAAGTTCAAGGTAGAAGAGGCAAAGCAAGCATTTCAGCCACTTTCTATCAACCTATTTTAGATTTACTAGACGACAAAAATGTGCACACGGTAAAGAGCATTCGTGGCAAATTACCCCAACTTGATGCCAGTCAATTGCACGAAATGCTCGCAATTCTAATCACTTTAGGAACGGTTATTATTGCACAGGATGAGAACGTGATTGCCAAAACAGAAAAGGCAAGTCAGGCGTTGAATCAGCATCTGTTCTCAGAGAATGTGACGACTCAGAAGATTTTTTACTTTGCAAGTCCTGTAACAGGTGGAGGAGTCTTAGTTACTTTGGTAGAACAAGCATTTTTGTTGTCTTGTCTTGAAGGAAAAGACGATATTGATGCATTGGCTCAGCGAGCATGGAAGCACTTGCAAGCAGGTGGTAAATGCTTATTAAAAGACGGTCAGTCATTGCAATCTGAGCAAGAAAACTTAGACCAACTCAGCATATTGGCGAAAGACTTTAAGGAAAAAACTTTACCTCATTTGATGAACCTAAAAGTTATACCAGCTTAGTTTGCTGACGTGTAATCAATGAGTTAAAAATATTTTTCTCAATATCTGGTTAAAAAAATTATGCGTACTCATCATCAGTACGCATAATTCAATCTGCTGATGGTCGAGAAGTTTATGCTTTTTTTATTCTATTTTTAAAATAAGATTTTGATATATATAAGTTTTTCAATGTGTCAAAAAGTCATTTTGACAAAAACAAAAGTATCTAACAATTCAAATTTTAATGTAACAAAACATGGACAGATAAATTTTCTTTTACTGTTATATTGATTTGGTTTAATTTATACGCTTTTGGAGCGTTATGATGATGAAAAAAATTGCAATTTTTACGACAAGCATGATTATGGTAACAGCCTGCCATAGCCAACAAACAGTTGCTGTAAAAGCCGATCCAAATCCAACACAGCCTGTTTCTGTTCCTACCGCTGCATCAAGCCCTGTGTTGGCACTCAATGATGAGATATTACAAAAGTTTAATTGGCAGCTTAATGCAGTCACGGATGTTCAAGGTAAAAATGTTGCACAGCCTTTGCAATATGACAGCAATAAGCCTTTGATTTTGAGTTTTGATCAGACAACATTAAAACTTCTGAACACGTGTAATCATATGAGCAGTCAATATATGCTGACCAATGACAACGTGGTGTTGAGTGGTATGATGTCTACACGAATGATGTGTGAACCCCAAGCAATGGCGTTTGATACGATGGCAAGCGAAGTTGTCGTGGGACAATATCGTTTGACCCAAGATAATCAAGGTAAAGCCAAATTGACCATCACCAACGACAAAACAGTCAGCGTTTTTGCACCGATCGAAAAGTAACACGTTGCTTTTACGTCAAGTTTGATATCAAATAGCAAGAGCTGATTATTCAGCTTTTGCTTTTTTATTTTGAGAATAATACAAGGATAGCTCATGTGTATTGTTATCGCACCCGACTCATTTAAAGAGAGCTTGACGGCAATTCAAGTTGCACAAGCAATTAAGTTCGGCATGGCGGAAGTCTTGACAGAAGCACAATTTGAATTGGTTGCTATGGCGGATGGGGGGGAAGGTACAGCTCAAGCCATTGCAAATAATCTACCGAGTCAATGGATTGATATTCAAGTACTAGATCCATTGAAACGCCATATCCAATCAAAATATTTAATTTGCCAAGATGATATTGGTGAGTTGGCAGTGATTGAAATGGCAAGTGCATCTGGTTTACATCTTTTAAAAACACAAGAGAGAAATCCTTTGATCACCAGCACTTTTGGTGTGGGACAAATGATATTAGATGCCTTACAACGTGGAATTCAGCGTTTTATATTGGCGATTGGCGGTAGTGCGACCAATGATGCAGGCTTGGGAATGTTGCAAGCATTAGGTTATCAATTTTTGGATATGAATGGTAATGATATTGGTAATGGCGGAATAGCCTTGCAATCTTTAGCGAAAATTATTTTAAGTCCGTTACATCAGCAACTATTAGCGTTAGATATACGTGTGGCGTGCGATGTACAAAATCCACTTTGTGGAGAGCAAGGTGCAAGTCATCTTTACGGTGCACAAAAAGGAGCAACGGCTAAAGATATTAACGTGCTTGATCAAGCCTTATCTCACTTTGCGAAACAAGTAAAATTAAGTCATTTGCCTGATTGTCAATATCATGCAGGTGCGGGTGCGGCAGGCGGTTTGGGTTTTGCTTTAATGAGTTTTTTACAAGCAGATTTGCTATCAGGCTTTACTTTGGTGAGTGAAATCTGTCAATTACCAAACAAAATTCAAAAAGCAGATTTAGTGATTACAGGCGAGGGTAAAATGGACGCACAAACTGCAATGGGTAAAGTTGCATCAGGTGTGCTAAAGCTTGCTCAAAGTCATACTGTACCAGTTATTGCAATATGTGGTGCTGTTGATACACCTAAGCCAGTTTGGCAAAAACAAGGTTATGATTTGGTTTTATCAAGCTTACAGAAATTGGATAGCCTAGAAAATATTTTTGATAGTGCTGAGCAGAATATTTACACCACCGCATTTAATTTGGCACAAGCTCTGCAGATGGGCAATAAATTATTAAGAAAATGATATGAGCTAGGTATTACTATATAGAAGTAAAATGGTGATAAAACGATATCACCATTTTATCAGGGCAATCGCGCTACAAAAGATGAGCAATTCTGCTAAGCAAAATACAATTAATAGGAAAATCTTAATGTAAATTTAGACTGTATTTTAATCAAAATGAAATTTTTATCGGTTGCTGTTTAGATAAATGAGTTGTTCTAACAGCTTCCTGTAAAATAAATTGGTTTTAAAATATACAGTTTAGTTTTAAGAGAGACCTATTAGTCTTAATTTGAGACTATAGCGCGATTGCCCTGACCATTTTATGAGTTTATCTATTATTTAAATTGAAAATCTTCTAAAATAGGTACAGCTTTTTTACTGACGTTTTCGATGTCTTTGCCTTCTGCTGTGTATAAAAAAGGCATAAAAGAAAACACTTCATCAGTCTTTAGATTAGCGATATCATGTTGCCAATTTGTCCAATAAAAACCAGCATAAAATTGGTCTATCTCCCCACAAAATACCCAATATATAAAGTCTGAATAACCAATATCTAAGCTTTCCCATGCCATAGTATCGGGTGCAAAATAAAACACATCACCCAAACTGCCTTCGAATGCACCACTATTGATGGCAAAATAACCACCCAAAACATCATCAGCAATCAGTAAAAAGCCGTCACTTTGGATTTGTTGGTTCCACGTATCTAAACGACGGTTTAAACGTTCACTGCCAGAGCCGAGAATACGTAACCAGCCATGATTGACCAAAATACCACCTGTTTCATAGATGATTGCACCTAAGGTTGAGCGTGTAGTGACTTGAATAGCAAGTAATGTTTGCTCAGCTTGTTGTTGAGTTTTTGGTAAGATTTCGATGTAATTAGACGCTTGTTGTTGCCATTCTTGTACCAAATGCCAAGCAGGGTCATTACTATTGATGAGTTCGGGTAATTGCATGATAAAAGTCCTTATAAAATAATCTCAGCACACGACAAAAAAATAAAAAAGACTGTTGTTAAAGCAATGGCATAATAGTAATTTTTCTGACGAATTAGACCATGCCAAACCTTAACAGACTCAATGAAATATT
>NZ_JBHFHK010000103.1:0-4421 GCF_041928215.1 Hubeiibacter jixunmingi
CATTGGGCATCAGTAAGTGTTAGTCTATTCATATAATCAGAATAACTGATTTTCTTTGTATGTCAACACACCCTAGAATAAATTTTTATGCTAAACTAACGACATTAATTTTAACTGGTTGAAAAATAATGAGCATTCAAATTATTACTGTTGATGGTCCAAGTGGCTCGGGCAAAGGTACATTGGCAGCGATGTTGGCACAGCATTTCGGCTATCATTTACTGGATTCTGGGGCGATTTATCGTTTGTTGGGCTTAAAATTGCAACAGATGAATTTGTTAGACCCATTATTGGCTGAAATTGAACAAAATCAATCGGATAAAATTTTAGTAGAATGCCAAAAAATCGCTGAACAGCTCGATATTGCATTTATTAGCGAACAGGATGGCTTAAAAATCTTATTAGATGGACAAGATGTCAGCCAAACGATCCGCACTGAAGAAGTCGGTAGCTATGCCTCAAAAGTGGCAGCAGTTCCAGTGTTGCGTGAAGCGTTATTACAAAGACAACGTGATTTTGCAAAAGCCCCAGGTTTAGTTGCGGATGGTCGCGACATGGCAACAGTGGTTTTCCCTGATGCACCAGTGAAAATTTTCCTGACCGCATCTGCCCAATCTCGTGCAGAAAGACGTGTAAAACAGTTGCAAAAACTAGGTGAAGTCGCTAAAATAGACGGCATTTTAGCTCAGATCGAAATGCGTGACCGCCGTGATATTGAACGCAGTGCGTCACCATTAAAGCCCGCAGCTGATGCAAAAATCATCGATAGCTCAAATATGAGCATTGATGACGTGTTTGCAGAGATGTTGGCTTATGCTCAATCAAAAATGGTTTAAATTAAATAAAATCAGTTGATTGTGTCGAGCAAACCAATTTTTAATCATTTTTTAGCAGTGTATAAAATGAATCGGATTATCTGTTTTATGTGCTGTGTAACCAAACCGAGCTTGTCTGATTCCAAGCCGTTAATTTGAAATTAGGTATCACATGACCGAATCTTTTGCAGCCCTCTTTGAAGCCAGCGAATCAAACTTTAGCATCGAAAAAGGTGCTTTAATCCAAGGTACAGTTGTAAGCATTGATGCTGACTGGGTTACTGTTGACACAGGCTTAAAATCTGAAGGTGTTGTTGCTCGTGCAGAGTTCTTGAATGAACAACGCGAATTAGAAGTTAAAGTTGGCGATAACGTTGATGTTGTTGTAGAACAAGTTGACAACGGTATGGGGCAAACTGTACTTTCTCGTGAAAAAGCAAAACGTGCTGAAACTTGGACTAAACTTGAAAAAATCTTTGAAGATGGCGAAATCGTTACTGGTATGATTTCTGGTAAAGTTAAAGGTGGTTTCACTGTAGATATCGGTCTTGTACGTGCATTCTTACCAGGTTCTTTAGTTGATACACGTCCTATCCGTGACACAACTCACCTAGAAGGCAAAGAGCTTGAATTCAAAGTAATCAAGTTAGATGCAAAACGCAACAACGTTGTCGTTTCTCGCCGTGCAGTAATGGAAGCTGAATCTTCTGCTGACCGTGAAGAATTGTTGTCTAAACTTGAAGAAGGTCAAACCGTTACTGGTACAATCAAAAACTTAACCGAATATGGTGCGTTTGTTGATTTGGGCGGTATCGATGGCTTGTTACATATCACTGACATGGCTTGGAAACGCATTAAGCATCCATCAGAAGTGGTAGAAGTGGGTCAAGAAGTTACTGTTAAAGTATTGAAATTTGATCGTGACAAAAACCGTGTATCTTTGGGCTTGAAACAATTGGGTCAAGATCCTTGGATGGAAATCATGAGCCGTTATCCAAAAGGCTCTATCGTGAAAGCACGCGTTACTAACTTGACTGACTACGGTTGTTTCGCTGAAATCGCTGAAGGCGTAGAAGGTTTGGTACACGTTTCTGAAATGGACCACACTAACAAAAACATTCACCCATCTAAAGTTGTTCAAATCGGCGATGAAGTTGATGTGATGGTATTGGAAGTGGACGAAGAACGTCGTCGTATTTCTTTAGGTATCAAACAAACTCGTGCTAACCCATGGGAAGAGTTTGCTAAAGCACACGACAAAGGTCAAAAAGTTTCAGGTGCGATCAAATCAATCACTGACTTTGGTATCTTCATCGGTTTAGACGGTGGTATCGATGGTCTTGTTCACTTGTCTGACATTTCTTGGAATGAGCAAGGCGAAGAAGCAATCCGTCGTTACAAGAAAGGTGACACTGTAGAAGCTGTTATCTTGTCTGTAGATGCTGAAGGCAACCGTATTTCTTTAGGTATCAAACAGTTAAACAACGATCCATTCAATGACTTCTTGGCTGCGAATGAGCGTGGTGCTTTGGTTAAAGGTACTGTAACTGCTGTTGATGCAAAAGGTGCAACAGTTAAATTGGCTGACGACATCGAAGCTCAATTGAAAGCATCTGAAATCAACCGTGATCGCGTTGAAGATGCAACTAAATTCTTAGAAGTTGGTCAAGAAGTTGAAGCGAAAATTGTTAACGTAGATCGCAAATCTCGTACAATCAACTTGTCTATCAAAGCGAAAGACGAAGCTGAAGAGAAAGAAGCGTTGAACGCTGCTCGTCAAACTGCTGCGAAAGCTGTTGAAGGCAACGGTCCTAAGACAATTGGTGACTTGATCAAACAACAACAACAACGTTAATCTTGTATTAGCGTTGTGATGGAAACTCAAAATGACTAATCAGTTTTGGGTTTTCATCAATAAAAATTACTTAAATACTGATTTTATTTCAGAATTTAGTAAAAATGATCAAAAAGGTGGTGTAGAAAATCATTCTATACTACCTTTTTTTTTTCAAATAAGTTAAGATGTATCACATTGAAAAACCTTGTAATAAGGAACATTTTATGAGTAATGAAGCATTAAATAAATCTGAGCTAATTGTACGCATCGCTGAAAAAAATCCACAGCTTTCAGAAGCAGTCGTAGAAGATGCTGTAAAAGTCATGTTAGACCAAATGATCGATACATTAGCCGATAATCAACGGATTGAAATTCGTGGCTTTGGTAGCTTTGCACTGCACCATCGTCAGCCACGCTTAGGACGTAACCCTAAAACTGGTAGTAAAGTTGATGTTGCGGCGAAGGCAGTTCCACATTTCAAGCCAGGTAAAGCATTACGTGATGCAGTGAATGCAAGCCTAGAAGGTAAAAAATAATTTAATAGGTTGACTAATTTATGCGTTTTGTCGTTATTGCGGTATTAGCAGCGGTCTTCGCTTATGCATTAGCCTTAGTTCTTCAAAATGGTACTGAGTTGCCAGTAGATTTATTGTTTACTCAAGTGCCTGCAATGCGTTTGGGTCTACTATTGCTACTGACTTTGGTGCTCGGTGTTATCATCGGTTTGCTGCTTGGTGTACTGATGTTTAAAGTCGTACAAAAGAACTGGGAAATCAACCGCTTACGCAAAGATATTGAACATCTACGTAAAGAGCAGATTGAAAATGCCCAACGTGCAGCGACAGAAGCGGCTCAAGCTGCCAGTCGTGCGGAAAAGGCAGCGACAACACCCATAATTGATCCTAATGAACCACCAAAAGCCCTGTGATTGGGCTTTTTTACTGTCTATATGTTTTATCGTCAACCTTAAATGATAGAGTGAAGCCAAAGATGAGTATTATTGTTGCACTAGATGCCAATCATTTTGATAAAGCCATGCAAATCACTGAGCAACTTGACCCAAAACTGTGTCGTGTAAAAGTAGGAAAAGAACTTTTTACGCAAACAGGCAGCCAAGTCATCAAAGCCTTACACAATCAGGGTTTTGAAGTGTTTTTGGATCTGAAATTCCATGATATTCCAAACACCACTGCACAAGCGGTATTGGCTGCTGCCGATATGGGTGTGTGGATGACTAATGTTCACGCTAGTGGTGGACGTAAAATGATGGAAACTTGTATGGAGCGTCTAGCTCAGCACAATCATCAGATGTATTTGATTGCGGTAACTGTACTGACTTCAATGGCACAGCAGGATCTAGCAGATATTGGTATCGATGCGACACCAGAACAGCATGTATTGCATTTGGCAAAGCTGACTGCGGATTGTGGTTTGCATGGCGTAGTGTGTTCGGCACAAGAAGCACCTTCATTACGTCAAGCGATTACGCAGGCAGATTTCCAATTGATTACCCCAGGTATTCGTCCAGCAGGTAGTAGCCAAGATGACCAACAACGTATCGTGACTCC
Source organism: Hubeiibacter jixunmingi (assembly GCF_041928215.1). NCBI lineage: Bacteria > Pseudomonadati > Pseudomonadota > Gammaproteobacteria > Moraxellales > Moraxellaceae > Hubeiibacter > Hubeiibacter jixunmingi. Next base: position 4,221 of record NZ_JBHFHK010000103.1, read on the forward strand.
TGTACAAGCTATGCAAGATGGAGCAAATCATTTGGTGATTGGTCGTCCGATCACCCAATCAGAAAATCCACGTCAAACTTTGCAAGACATTTATCAGAGTTTGCAAAATATTTAAATGTGAGTGGATTAGGGCGTGTTGACAATTAACGCAAATTGATTATTGTTGCAGCCAGATAGATATTAGCAGCAAAAGATTCATCG
>NZ_JBHFHK010000104.1:0-4246 GCF_041928215.1 Hubeiibacter jixunmingi
ACTTAAAACTTTTCGTATTTTTTCGAGTACATATCGAAATCGAAGAAATCGCTTCGAATTGAGAATGAAATTAGTGGTAGGATTTATAAATTGGCAAGTTAATCGCTAAATTTACATTTTCGAAAGAGATCTAATGTTCCTTCACGTTTGAATATATAGTCCAAATTCCCAGCACAAAATTTATTATTAAATATGGCAATATCTTTTACCAATCCATCAGTAATACTGCTTTGACCATCATTTATCTTTCTTAATTCATAGAAGATAGGAAATAAGTGCGAATTATCTTTAATTATATCTAAGAATAGCATTTTCATTAAACAAGATTTACCAGAACCTGCTGTTCCTACAATAACTATCTTATTTTTATCATTTGTAAAATTTAGGATTTTATCTTGCTTAATTTTCTTACTTCTATTTTCAATATATTGCTGAACATAAATGTCTTCTAGATTAATGACTTCGGAAGGAAATAAAGGAGTTTTAATCATAGACAAAGCTTTAATCTTTGCAGAATAATAATCATTCAACGCGAAATTATATCTAATAGCAAATCTTTGCAGATCCGCTCCCAAGAATTTAAGAATTCCTGATCCATATCTGGCAAAAAAATATACAGTTTTTCAGTATCTTCTAGAATCGACATGATCTTTAATATCCTTTAAATTTATCAAAATAAAGCACAGCCTAAACTGTGCTTTATTTTTATTTACCAATGATTAGCTTTCACTACCATCGGATTCAGTTCCATTATCATCAATTTCGGCATCGCTATCGCTGACCGCTTTTGGCTCGACATCTGCCAAATCAGGATCTAAATCGCTGTCATGCGTATTGTCTGAATCATTGTCATTAGGTAAAGTTTCATCCTCTTCCACTTGTTCCAATGCTTCCAAACCAACCAAGACCTCACCTTCAGTCAAGCGAATCAAACGCACACCTTGGGCATTACGACCCGTGGTAGCAATCTCAGCCGCACGGGTACGCACCAAAGTACCGCCATCAGAAATCAATAACAGCTCTTTGCTTTCATCAATCGCCACTGCACCGACCAATTCACCATTACGCACGCTGGTTTTGATGGCAATCACGCCTTTACCACCACGTTTTTTGGTTGGGAAATCATCGACTGGCGTACGTTTACCATAACCATTGGCACACGCACACAACACTTCACCACTGGCAGGCACAACCACCAAAGACACAATACGACTAGTGATATTTAAGCTCTCTTCGCCATCATCTGCGACGCTATCATTATCGTCATTGTCTTGTTCTAGCTCATCATCATCTAGGCTACTGGTCGCAAAATTTACACGCATACCACGCACACCTTTGGCGGTACGTCCCATAGATCGTGCATCGGTTTCGTTAAAGCGAATCGCTTTACCTTCATTGCTAAACAACATGATTTGTTGATTGCCATCGGTAATCGCCACGCCAATCAAGCAGTCTTCATCAGATAGCTCAATGGCACGCAAACCATTGGTACGAATATTATTAAACTGTTCTAATTCAACACGTTTCACCGTACCTGATGCCGTTGCCATAAAGATATATTGATTTTCAGCAAAATCCATCACTGGCAAAATCGCAGTGATATTTTCATTGGCTTCTAATGGTAATAAATTCACCATCGGACGACCTTTGGCACCACGCGATGCAATCGGCACTTCAAAACCACGCAAACGATACACCTTACCACGGTCGGTAAAGAATAAAATTGTAGCATGGGTCGATGTCACTACAATATGTTGAATATAATCATCTTCTTTCATACTGGTGGCAGATTTACCACGACCGCCACGGCGTTGTGCTTCATAATCTGACAATGGCTGTGTTTTTGCATAGCCAGTTTTTGAAACCGTCAAGACCACTTGTTCTTCAGGAATCAAATCTTCACGGCTAAAGTCCACGCCCGATTCAATGATTTCTGTACGGCGAGCATCGCCAAACTGCTGCAATACTTCCGCCAATTCAGTACGGATAATTTCCATTAACAAATTAAAATCATTTAAAATCGCCAAATATTCAGCAATTTTTGCCAAGATTTCGCTATATTCTGCATGTAATTTGTCTTGTTCCAAACCAGTCAAACGATGCAAACGTAATTCTAAAATCGCACCGACTTGGGCAGGGGACAAACGATACACATCACCGCTTAAGCCATACGGATTAGCAAGGTCTTCACCTTCAATCACTTCTGGACGTACCGATTGCGAACCCGCTTTTTCTAGTAAAGCAATCACACCACCTGCTTGCCATGATTTATTTAACAAACGTTCACGTGCTTCTGCTGGATTGGCAGAAGTTTTAATTGATTCAATAATGTCATCGATATTGGCAAGTGCAACCGTTAGACCTTCCAACAAATGCCCACGCTCACGGGCTTTGCGTAGTTCGTACATGGTACGGCGTGTCACTACTTCTTGACGGTGACGAATAAAAGCAGCGATTAAATCTTTAAGATTCATCAATTTAGGCTGACCATTATCCAAACACACCATATTGATGCTAAATGAGCTTTGCAATTGGGTATTTAAAAATAGGTTATTGACTACAACCTCTGCGTTTTCGCCATTTTTTAAATAAATCGCGATACGCATACCTTCTTTATCAGACTCATCTTGTAATAAAGAAATGCCTTCCAATTTCTTTTCTTTGACCAATTCAGCGATACGTTCAATCACTTTGGCTTTATTGACTTGATAAGGAATTTCTGTAAATACAATTACTTGACGATTATTTTTATCTTGTTCGATATGATATTTACCACGGATATGCACACGTCCTTTACCTGTGCGATAGGCATCATAAATGCCTGCCTTGCCGTAAATCACACCGCCTGTAGGAAAATCTGGACCGCTAATGTGTTGCATCAAACCTTCAATGGCAATATTTGGATCATTGGCATAAGCTAAACAAGCATGAATGACTTCAGTTAGGTTGTGCGGTGCCATATTGGTCGCCATACCGACTGCAATACCTGTCGTACCGTTAATCAAAAGATTCGGAATTTTGGTTGGTAAAACATCTGGAATTTGCTCAGAACCGTCGTAGTTATCTACCCAATCAACCGTATCTTTTTCCAAATCTGCCAATAGTTCATGAGTGAGCTTTTGCATACGGATTTCGGTATAACGCATTGCTGCTGCACTATCGCCATCTACCGACCCAAAGTTACCTTGACCATCCACCAACAGATAACGCAAGCTAAAATCTTGTGCCATACGAACAATGGTTTCATAGACTGCACTATCACCATGTGGGTGATATTTACCGATCACATCACCGACTACACGTGCGGATTTTTTGTAAGCTTTGTTATAATCGTTGCCGAGTTCATGCATGGCGTATAACACACGGCGGTGTACAGGCTTTAGACCATCACGTACATCAGGCAACGCACGTGATACAATTACACTCATCGCATAATCAAGATAAGAATTTTTCAACTCATCTTCAATGGCAATCGGTCGAATTTCCGATACGCTCATAGTTACTCCTTGCACAAGCAAACATCGCCCGTGTTATTTCATTAAAAAATAGTTATGACTATTATTTAGTCAAAATTAAACTGTGCAATTATAGCATAAAAAGCCCAAATTTGCTTAATTTTAGCTATTTTAGTGAATAAAACTACTGCAAATTCATCAGCCAAAAATTTATGCAGTTGGCATGATTTAACTTGGAAAAAGGCAATTTTTGTTTATTATAAATAATAATGATTATCATTTTCAAACTTAGGACATTATTATGCAATTACTTTCTCAAACCCAAAACTCAACTTATTCATTCACAACGACCACGCAGGCACAGCAAGCTATTGAGGCTTTTTTCACCTTACAATGCTGTTGGTTAAATCATCAAGAAATTTATTTGGAACAAGGTTGTTTACGTTGTGGCTCAGCAGCAACTTATTTGATTTATTATACAGATCGCCAAATTCAAAACTTGATGCTTGAATTCATTGCAAAATATAACTGTGTTGCTCATATTGATTTGTTAGATATAGACCTTTCTTGGCTGTATATGAGCAATTTTTAGAAAAATTAGAGTCCGCAGTGAATCAATATGCTTGCCGTGTTGGGGATAAAACCACCACGATCTATTTTGACCAAGTCGAATCTATTTTTGAGCGTTCAAATGCAGTAAATTGTTAATTTAATAATAGGGCGTGTTGACAATTAACGCAAATTGATTATTGTTGCAGCCAGATAGATATTAGCAGCAAAAGATTCATCGG
>NZ_JBHFHK010000105.1:0-4226 GCF_041928215.1 Hubeiibacter jixunmingi
CTCGATAAGGTATCCCTGATTCGAGTTTCGCTAGTATCATTTGTCGGTAGTCTTGTGAGTATGCCATAGTTATATTGCACCAATTTTATTTTTCTTTTGCTATAATTTCAAACAATTGCTTTTGAGATAAATCACGCATGCCGAACTTTATTCGACTTTATCAACATAACATTGATAGTCCTGTGGGCACTATTCGTATACTGGCAAGCGAACAGCATCTGTATGCGATATTGTGGCAACATGAAAGCAGTGGGCGTGCCTTGACTGATTTAATTCATACTAATCAAGCACAATATGGCGATGCCATGTTGCAAGACATTCCTACACCTGCAAAAAATATTTTAGACAGCACACAACAACAACTGCTTGAATACTTCCAAAAACAAAGACAAATATTTGATATTCCTATGCAGTTTGTTGGTACAGATTTTCAAATTCAGGTTTGGCAACAATTACAACAGATTGCCTACGGCGAAACGTGCAGTTATATGGATATTGCAAATCGTTTAAATAACCCAAAAGCCATTCGAGCAGTCGGTGTAGCAATTGGCAAAAATCCAATTTCTATTATGGTGCCATGCCATCGAGTAATTGGCAAAGACGGCAGTCTGACTGGTTTTGCAGGCGGATTAGATCGTAAACAATATTTATTAGATGTGGAAAAGCTTTAAATACTCTGCCCTGCTACAAACCCTGATGACCATGCCCATTGAAAATTATAACCGCCCAAATGCCCTGTAACATCCAGCACTTCACCGATAAAATACAAGCCTTTTTGCTTTAGACTTTGCATATCTTGCGATGACACTTCATCACAATCCACCCCGCCCAAAGTCACTTCCGCAGTGCGATAACCTTCTGTGCCTGATGGCTTGACCGCTAAGCCATGCAATTGTTCTGCCAATTGAGCAAGCTTTTGATTATTGATTTCTGCCAAAGGTTTATCGGCAATATCCTGCCATAATAATTGTTGTAATTGTAATACCATATTTTTGGGTAAAAATTCACTTAGAATGGTGCGTAATACTATTTTGGGTTGCGTTTGTTTTTTAGCTAAGAATAATTCTTTTAAATCAATTTGCGGTAAAAAATCAATTTGAATTTCTTCACCCAAATGCCAATAATTGGATAATTGCAAACTACTTGGACCACTCAAACCACGATGCGTAAATAATAAAGCTTCATTAAAACTAGCATCATGATTAGATAATGTCGCATCAATGGCAATACCGCTTAAACTTTCGGTAAAGTTTTTAAATTTATCGCTAAAAGTAAATGGCACTAAGCCTGCTCTTGTTGGATAAACTTGATGCCCAAAATCTTTGGCAATTTGATAACCAACACCCGAACCACCTAAAGTCGGAATAGATAATCCACCACTGGCAATCACTAAAGATTGGCAACTAAATGTTTGCTGTGAGGTGTGAATAATAAATTGATGATTTTGAAACTCGGCTTGCTCGACATTGATATGACATAATATCTCGACATTTTTAGTTTTATCGCATTCTGCCAACAGCATATTCAGAATATCTTTTGCACCATTTAAAGTAAATAATTTACCCAAATCACGTTGTTCATATTCAATTTGATAATCCGCCACCATACCTATAAAATCCCACTGGGTATATTGTGACAATGCCGAAATCACAAAATAAGGATTATGACAAATATAATTTTCGGGCTGTACATCGAGATTAGTAAAATTACATTTTCCACCGCCTGACATCAGAATTTTTTTACCGACTTTATTGGCTTTTTCCAAGATTAACACTTTACGCCCACGTTTTCCCGCTTGGATGGCACACATCAAGCCCGATGCCCCTGCACCAATAATAATTACATCATACTGATTTTTATTTACTTTCTTCTCTTTGGTGTTTTTTGAATTGTGCATAATCAAACCTTTAAACTAAATGTTGTGCCATTGGTGAATGCTGTAACACTTGCAAACCACCCGTGTGAATAAATAAAATCTTTTGCGACTTTGGAATATCATTTTGCAATAAATACTGCCCCAAACGATATAACGCCTTGCCAGTATAAATCGGCTCTAGCGGTAAATTCTGCTGTTGCATATCGTGTATAAACTGCCATAACTTTGCTGTAGTTTTAGCATAACCGCCAAAACCATGTATGGCATTATCATCAAATAATTGCCAATTGATATGATTTAAATCAGCGGTATATTTTAAAATGGTTTGTCTAATATCTGTGAGATGCTTTTCACCTGTTAATGCACAAAATCCCAAATATTGAACATTAGTTTGACTATTTTTATCAGGACTGCGAATTAAACCTGAAAATGTGCCACCCGTCCCCACGGCACAAGCGATAATATCATTTTCTTTATCGCTTGGATTCAAAATTTCTTGACAACCTTGTACCGCCAAATCATGCGTGCCCCCTTCGGGAATAATCCACGCATCGGGATAATCTGCTTGTAATTGCTGTAAAAAATCATCTGTATGTTTTAAGCGATATTGCTCACGACTTATAAAGCGTAATTGCATACCCAAATCTTGAGCGATGTTTAATTGTGGATTGAGTGGTTGATTTTGTAATTCTTCACCACGAATAATACCGATAGTTTTAAAACCAAATTGTTGCCCTGCATGAGCCAAAGCATAAATATGATTGGAATATGCACCACCAAAACTAATTAAGATATTTTTTTGATTTTGCTTGGCATGGTGTAAATGATATTTGAGTTTAAAAAATTTATTGCCCGAAATGGTCGGATGAATTAAATCCAAGCGTTTTACCATTATCGAATAGCCGTGTAACTGTATAGTTTGATACAGCTTGGCATTGACATCGGTGGGGAAATCGACATGACTTTGGGCGGTAGAAAACACAAAATAATACTTTAGCTTTGTAAAAAATCTTGCCACAATATTAACATATTTTTATGCAAAACCGATGAACAGCCATGCAGAAAACTTTGCCTTTATATGTGACCAGTGGTGAGCCAGCAGGAATTGGCTTGGATATTTGCTTGGATCTCGCCAAGCGTGTCGATACTCGCCCTGTAGTCATTTTGGCGGATAAAAAAGCCTTGCAACAACGTGCCGAGCAGTTAGGTGTGCAAGTACAATTGCTTGATTATACTGGACAAAACCAATCTTCTGCACAAGGTGAACTATATGTTGAGCATATTGCTACCGCGTGCGATGTGGTTGCCGGCGAGCTGAATCCGCAAAATTCTGCCTATGTATTAGAGCAATTACGACGCTCTGCCGAATATGCCATGCAAGGCAAAAGTATCGCGATTGCCACTGCCCCTGTGCAAAAGTCGGTGATGAATGATGCAGGGATTGCCTTTAGCGGACATACTGAATATTTTCAAGAATTTGCAGGGGTGCAACGTGTGGTGATGATGTTGGCAACGGCAAATTTGCGTGTGGCATTGGCGACTACGCATTTACCGTTGCGAGATGTGGCGGATGCGATTACCGCTGAACGATTGACGCAAGTGATTGATATTTTATTGCACGATTTAATCCATAAATTTAAGTTATCCACACCACGCATTTTGGTCTGTGGATTAAATCCGCACGCTGGGGAAAATGGCTATTTGGGACGTGAAGAAATTGACGTGATTAACCCAGTTTTAGAGCAATATCGTTCGCAAGGACATGATTTAAGCCTATGTATGCCTGCCGATACGCTATTTACCCCGATGCATTTAAAGGACGCTGATGCGGTGCTTGCCATGTATCATGACCAAGGTTTGCCTGTGTTAAAAGCACAAGGTTTTGGCGAGGCGATTAATATTACTTTAGGTTTGCCTTTTGTGCGTACATCGGTGGATCATGGTACAGCCTTGAATTTGGCAGGTACAGGGCAAGCCAATGCGTCCAGTTTGCATGTGGCGGTGGATTTGGCTTTACAATTGGTAGAATAAATTGGCGATTTTTTATGTTAAAATGCCTAAAAATAGGAGTAAAATATGAGTACTAAATCTTTTGATAAAGCCTTTGCAGTCACCGACCCCAAAGCGATTGAGCAATTGTTGTCTGATATTCAACAACATAAACCGCAAAGAAATGAACCTGTAAAACGGATGAAAGAGCAACCAAGCGTAGAACATGCTTTACAGATTTTAAAGCAACGTTTGGCAAGTAAATGATGATTTACGCTTTATCTGAATTAGGGCGTGTTGACAATTAACGCAAATTGATTATTGTTGCAGCCAGATAGATATTAGCAGCAAAAGATTCATC
>NZ_JBHFHK010000106.1:0-4041 GCF_041928215.1 Hubeiibacter jixunmingi
AACCGATGAATCTTTTGCTGCTAATATCTATCTGGCTGCAACAATAATCAATTTGCGTTAATTGTCAACACACCCTAGTAACATCGACATTAATACCTGACCTAATAATATCAAACCTGTAAAAACCATAAATCCTAGTTTGGGTGCAGCATAAATGCTGATACTGATTGCATAGACACCCAGAAAACCGCCAAGCCATAACCAAAGTGGAATAGTGCTAAGATGCGATACACTCAAGTAGTGCAAGGTCGATTTTTGCCAACCATCAATCAATGCAATCACCAGCAAACACAATGTACCGATAAAAAAGGAAATCAATGCAGCTTGAATCGGACTGCCCATTTGATCACGCAGGCTAGTATTGATTGCAGTTTGTGTCACCATCGCCACACCAATCAACGCTGTGAGAATAAAAGGGATAATATTACTGAGCATAATCATTTCAAGCCTTTTTAATAGTCTTACAGTATAAAACAAATGCTACTGAATACCATGAAAATTTACATAAATCATCTGCCAATAACGTGTCTATGCTATACTTTATCACGTTTTTAAGTATAGATTTTATCCACCATGTCAGCACTTATCGCCAATATTCCTTTGTCACTTTATATCCATGTGCCGTGGTGTATCAAAAAATGCCCTTATTGTGATTTTAACTCGCATCAAATCCCCTACGCTGGCTTAGATTTGACAATACAGCAACAGTATTTACAAGCATTATTGGCGGATTTTCGCAGTCAATTGGATTGGGTGCAAGGTAGAAAAATCCATAGCGTGTTTATTGGTGGTGGTACGCCATCATTGATTAGTGGTGCTGGCTATCAATGGCTATTTTCACAATTAAAACAATATGTTAAATTTGAAAACAACGCAGAAATTACTTTGGAAGCCAATCCTGCTACGGTTGAGCATGACCCTTTTGAAAGCTATTTAGATGCAGGCATTAACCGCTTGTCATTAGGTGTACAGACGTTCCACGTGGAACATTTAAAAAAATTAGGGCGTATTCACACACCTGAACATGCCCAAAATGCCATTTATCAAGCCAAACAAGCAGGCTTTCAACGTCTTAATGTGGATTTGATGCATGGCTTACCTGAACAAAATCAAGCACAAGCCTTGTTTGATTTGCAAGCTGCGATTGATGCAGGGGCAACGCATTTGTCATGGTATCAATTGACCATCGAGCCGAATACCGTATTTTATCGCAATCAACCTATTTTACCGCAAGATGAAATGTTGGCAGATATTCAAGATGCCGGCGAGCAATTGTTGCGAGATCATGGCTTTGTGCAATATGAAGTATCGGCATGGCGTAAAGAATTGCCAAGTCAGCATAATCTTAATTATTGGCAATTTGGTGATTATTTGGCGATTGGGGCAGGGGCACATGGCAAAGTGACCTTAGCGGATGGCATTTATCGTTTTCAAAAAACACGTTTACCCAAAGATTATTTGGATAAAATCCCTGCACCGCATCTGAATATGACCGCGATACAAGTAGATGATTTGCCTTTTGAATTTATGATGAATGCCTTGCGGTTGAATGATGGTGTAGCAAGTGGATTGTATGCACAGCGTACAGGCTTGAATTTACAGGGTTTACAGCCGATTTTACAAGATTTACGAGCCAAAAAATTATTGCAAAATGATGATAATCGTCTTGCGACCACTGAGCTTGGACAAAGGTATTTAAATAGTGTGTTGGATGCTTTTTTATAGAAATGTCTAAAAAGGAGGCTAGTTGTTACAAAATATGTGAAAGTGTTACAAAATATTTACTTACAATTTGCAATATCTTGCCTATGATTTGTCCATAATGACAACCATACTTAGGAGAAATCATTATGCAAAAACAAATGGTCAATATGCCAACATCCGCTTATGTTGGTGCATCATGGGCGGTGTTGATGATTGGTGTAATCAGCTTTTGGTTGGTTTATGGAATGCATCCATGCAATTGAATGAAAAAGGCTATTATTTGGCGGTATTGGTATTAGGATTATATGCGGCGATTAGTTTGCAAAAGACCGTGCGTGATCGTGCAGAGGATATTCCTGTATCAAACTTATATTATATGATTAGTTGGTCTGCATTAATCATTTCGATATTATTGATCACGATTGGATTGTGGAATGCGACATTATTACTCAGTGAAAAGGGCTTTTATGCTTTGTCATTTACCATGAGTGCTTTTGCGGTGATTACCGTTCAGAAGAATATTCGTGATATGCAAAATGCACAAAACGCTCAACAGCAAATATTTTCTACTTATCAAAATGATATGGATGAAAATAAAGTTGAATAGAAAGAATGATTTGATAATGTTATTTTACAGATAAACGCTTTATCATAAAGCATTTATTTATTTTGATTACTATCTCTAAACAACCGCTATCTACTGTACCTGACTATTTTGTAAAGCCCTTGGATGCAACCCCCCCAAAAGATATTCACGACATTTATTATCGTATGACCATGATGCTGCTATAGAAAAGTATTGCTCTCCGTTATCTGTTCCAGAGTTAAGATTAATGGCGATTTCGTTATCACAATATAGCTCCCTCTCTTTAAGAATAATCAAGTTTTTTTGTTTAATATTATTAAATATCTGGTTTCTATTGTCATGCCTAAAACTTCTTCGTATATAGATATTTCCTATACCACCTTTATTTATATAAAAATCCTTATAGTAATTATGATTATAGTTTGTCAGTTCATCGAGTAATTTATTTAATTTTTCCTTATCTGGTCGCTGAAAATTATCTTTTTTAAGAAGATAAGGATCTTCTTGTTTAATTCTTTTTGAAGAATAATATCCCATTATCATCCCTGATACACAAATGATAACCATGATACTGATAAAGATAGCGCGAATAATTTTAAATAGCTTTGTGAGCGTGTGATTTATATTTAACCAATTAAGCTACCACTTTTTATCCGAAAATAATTTGGTATACAGCTTTTGCACCACGTTAAGTTTTTTGGTGTCACTTACCGCAGCTTTTGAGCTTGGGAATAAATTAAATCCGATAGACATCAAACGGTTATTGATTTCAGGGGCGATGGCATAAGTGAGCGATGCCAAACGCCCAAGATTGGTCGCTACACTGCGTGGACATTTCACAATCGCATACGCCACCAATTCCGCTGCCTGTTCTGGCGAAAGCGTTGGCACATAATTATATAACTTGGTCGGGGCAATCATCGGTGTACGCACCAAAGGCATATAGACCGATGTAATGGCGATTTTATGCTGACGTACTTCGGCTGATAAACAGCGACTAAATGCATCTAAAGCGGCTTTTGATGCCACATAAGCCGAAAAACGTGTCGCATTTGCAAGTACACCAATCGAACTGATATTAATAATCTGACCATTTTTACGGTCTATCATATGTGGTAATAAATTCAACACCAAACGTACTGCACCAAAATAATTGAGCTGCATGGTGCGTTCAAAATCATGAAAACGATCTAAAGACTCATGCACTGCACGACGAATTGAACGCCCTGCATTATTAATTAAAATATCAATGTGACTGCCTTCATCTAAAATTTGCTGTGATACTGCATCAATCGATGCCATATCATTCATATCACAAATATAATAGCTTGCCTGTCCACCATTGGCTTGAATTTCGGCTTGAGCTTGTTGTAATTTGTCTTCGCTACGTGCCAATAAAATCACTTTCGCACCCACACTAGCGAGCATTTTCGCTGTGGTCAGTCCAATACCGCTCGATGCACCTGTAATTAAAATATTTTTGCCTTGTACGGTTTGTTGTAGGCGTTGCTTTTGTTGCGCTTTCATAGCCACATCCTGCGAAATCAGACAAATAAGAAAGTAGAAACATATACGATAAATAGCATCATCAATACGACTAGTCGTCATACTATAATTTGCTGACTCAAAGTATATGTCTCTGTATCGAATAAAACAAGATGAATTAGCTTATACTTTAGGGCGTGTTGACAATTAACGCAAATTGATTATTGTTGCAGCCAGATAGATATTAGCAGCAAAAGATTCATCGG
>NZ_JBHFHK010000107.1:0-4018 GCF_041928215.1 Hubeiibacter jixunmingi
CCATTGGGCATCAGTAAGTGTTAGTCTATTCATATAAGCAGAATAACTGATTTTCTTTGTATGTCAACACACCCTAAACTCAGTACTTATAATGAAGATGGCGTCGCTACACCGATGCAAACCACACAAACTATTGTTCTTGAATGCCCCAAAAAACCACCACAGCAAACACAATAAAAACACCCTCAAAAGCATTTAATTTTGGGGTGTTTTTAAAACAATGATACTTTTTTAACCCACTTCTTTTACACTTAAATTCAACCCTGCTTGTTGGGCGATTTGCGTAAAAGTTGGGAAGCTGGTTGCTACCGTTTCTGTACCGTAAATGACAATATTTTCACTGGCACGAATCCCCGCAATACTAAAACTCATGGCAATACGATGGTCATGATGCGATTGGATTTCACCACCACCAAAAATTGGCGACCACTCACCTGTTTTGCCTTTACCATTGATAATCATGCCATCTTCAGTTGGTGTACAATCAATATCCAATGCTTGTAAGCCATCTGCCATCACTTGAATGCGGTCACTTTCTTTGACACGCAATTCTGCTGCGCCAGTCAATACCGTTTGCCCTTCAGCACATGCTGCTGCGACAAATAACACTGGAAATTCATCAATCGCCAAAGGCACTTGATCCTCAGGAATATGAATACCTTTGAGTGTACGGCTACCTTTGATACGAATATCCGCAATCGGCTCACCACCTGCAATACGTTGATTTTCAAGGGTTAAATCTGCACCCATCTGTTTTAAAATTTCAATCACACCAGTACGGGTTGGATTAATACCCACTGCTTCTAAGGTTATATCAGCATTTTTACTAATCGCTGCTGCCACCATAAAAAAGGCTGCACTGGAAATATCCGATGGTACTTGGATATTGGTTGCTGTCAGTTTGCCCCCACCTTTTAAACTAATTTTATTGCCTTCGGTTTTCACGTCATAACCAAAAGCACGCAACATACGCTCGGTATGGTCACGGGTTGGTTCTGGTTCTGTAACCGATGTTTCACCATCCGCCCAAAGACCTGCCAATAAAATCCCTGATTTGACCTGTGCGGATGCCATCGGCAAATCATAATGAATGCCTGTCAATTTTTGTTTGCCTGTAATGCTGACTGGCGGTGTGCCTTTTTCACCTGTGGTTTGGATTTTTGCACCCATATCACGTAAAGGCTTGGCGATACGCTCCATCGGACGCTTGCTTAATGACGCATCACCCGTCATCACACTGTCAAATTGTTGAGCTGCCAACATGCCTGACAATAAACGCATACTGGTACCTGAGTTACCCATATATAAGGCACTGGCAGGAGCTTTTAAGCCATGCATACCTACACCGTGAATGGTGACTTCGCCATTTTTTGGACCTTCAATCGACACGCCCATATCACGAAACGCTTGCAAAGTCGCTAAAGCATCTTCGCCTTCCAAAAAGCCTGTGACTTGGGTTGTCCCTTCGGCAATCGCACCAAACATAATCGAACGATGAGAAACTGACTTATCACCTGCCACGGTAAATGTGCCTGTTAATGCCTTGCTATGGGGTTGGATAATAAATTGTTGACTCACCGTCTGTTTCTCCATCAATGGGGTTTTACTAAGCATATGATTAAAATGTTGTCTAGCAGCACGAGCATGACCGAGCATACCCATCAATTGATGCGAATCTTGTTGTTCAATGACCGCCTTAAACTGTTGTAGCTGTTGCTCAAACTCAGCCACGGCTTGCAATAAAGCCGATTTGTTGGCAAAGAAAATATCATGCCACATCTGAGCATCACTGGCAGCAATCCGAGAAAAATCCCGAAAACCGCCTGCCGCATAGCGAAAAATATCCAGATTATCTTGGCGATTTGCTAATTGTTCAACCAAATTAAATGCCATCAAATGTGGTAAATGACTGGTATATGCCAACACTTTATCATGCTGTTCGGCATCCATAAACACCACTTCCGCCCCAACCGACTGCCATAATTGGCTAATCATTTCAATGGCTTGAGTTGAACTACTGGCAAGTGGCGTAATAATGACTTTATGATTTACAAAAAGATCCGCTTTGCCTGCCATGACACCACTATTTTCCGCACCTGCAATCGGGTGAGCCGCCACAAAACCACTTGGTATAGCATCACCAAAAACCTGTTGCATGGCACTGACCATACTGCCTTTGGTACTGCCCACATCCGTTATATAACTGTTAGGATTTAAAAAAGGCTTTAAATGGCTTAAAACTTTTTGTACTGCTTGTACAGGGACTGCCAAAATAATCAAATCTGAACTGGCAATCAAATTTCTACTGCTCTCATCAACTTTATCATGCCCGCAATCGATAAAATGCAGCTTTTTACCTTGTTCAATATAATGCAAATGATTGTCTATCGCCACGATACGTTGTGCCAAACCACGCTCACGTATGGCACGTGCAAGGCTTGAGCCAATCAGACCCAAACCGATAATTAGGACTTGTTGAAATAATATCGATTTATTCATGATAAAAGTTTCAGCTTACTTTTCATCAAAGCACAGCCAAAGGATAAGAACCTAATACTCTTAACTCTTTGACTTGTGGGCGGATTTCATCCAGTGCAAGTCGGATATTGTCATCATCAACATGACCTTTGAGATCGATAAAGAATACATAAGCCCATTTATTTGGCAAGTCTGGACGGGTTTCGATACTGGTCATGGTAATGCCATGCTTTGCAAATGGCGTCAAAATATCCAACAATGCACCCGAACGGTCTTGAGCTGATACCAAAATAGAGGTTTTATCTTGCCCACTGCGTTGGGTTTTTTCTCGCCCGATCACCAAAAAGCGTGTGGTATTTTCAGGATTGTCTTCAATATTGGCATGTAAAATTTCTAAATCATAAATTTTAGTCGCCACATCACTGGCAATCGCTGCAGAATGCCATTCATTACGAATACGACGTGCAGCTTCTGCATTGGAATTTAATGCCACCAGTTCTACCGCAGGATAATGGGCATCCAGCCATTTACGACATTGTGCTAAAGTTTGTTGATGAGCATAAATTTGCTTGATGCTGTCTTTTTTGGTGTTGCTTGATATCAAAAATTGATGATGTACAGGCAATTCCACTTCGCCAATCACCTGTAAATGCGAGGTTTTAAAACAATCCAAAGTATGATTGACCATGCCTTCTGATGAGTTTTCTACAGGTACTACACCGTAATGAGCTGAGCCTGATTCCACTTCCCGGAACACTTCATCAATGCTACCAATCGGACGCGTTTGTGCATCCTGCCCAAAATGTTTGATGGCTGCGGCTTGGGTAAATGTGCCTTCTGGCCCCAAAAAGGCAATTGATTGTGGAGCTTCTAATGCCAAACATGCCGACATGATTTCACGGAATAAACGTGCCATGGTCTCATCGGACAATGGACCTTGATTACGTGCCATCACTTGACGCAAGACTTGCGCTTCTCTCTCTGGACGATAAAATATAGGATTGGTCTCTGCCAATAATTTTGATTTTGCGACCGCTTCCGCAAGGCTAGCACGCTGATTAATCAGCTGTTGAATTTGTTCATCGACTGCATCAATTTGACCACGAATATCGGCTAAAGTAAGTGGTGTGCTGTTATTCATAATTAAGACCCAAATCCATCAAAATTTATCATCAAAGCAAATATAGCATAAATTGACATGCACTTTACATAAAAAATACTTGTTGGACCTATAACATGCCAAATTTTTAAAGCACGTTTTCCATAAAACAAAATTTAACGATGTATAACAACAACTGTAATGTTGAACATAAAATGTCATTTGAATTTTTATAAATATTAGACCAAAGTCGATTGTTGTATTTTTACATTCAATTTTATTTGCGTACAAAAAATAAAAAAAATATTTTTTTAATAAAAAACATAATGTTATTTAAAAAAATGAATTTTAATAAATTTTAAAATTTAGGGCGTGTTGACAATTAACGCAAATTGATTATTGTTGCAGCCAGATAGATATTAGCAGCAAAAGATTCATCGG
>NZ_JBHFHK010000108.1:0-3931 GCF_041928215.1 Hubeiibacter jixunmingi
TGGCTGTCGCTAAAGCCCTTGATTGTTTCGTATCTCATCTTGTCATTATATCAAAACTTTCGCAAGAGGTCTAATATAAACTAAAGCTTAAATTTGAAATCTGAATAAAGCGGTTATAATAAAGCAATATGCCAATCATAATCAGCGTACCTGCTTGATGTAATAAATAATCATGCATATCGAGCGGATTAATCGTAGCAAGGGCAACACATAATATGACCCAGAATAAGTTTAGATATTTAATTTTATTCATGATGCTATTTTCCTTTCCCTGATTTAAAAAATCGTTATCCCAGATAGAATAACGATTTTTATCACAATGTAAAGCAGATTATTTTAAAATGGTTTTAGCCTTATTTTAAATAATCCTTTAACGCTTTAGCTTGCTGTTCGGCATTACCCGTATAGGTCGCAGGGGTCATTTTCGCCAAACGCTCACGGTCTGCCGCAGGCACAGCTGCCAATTCATCACCGTTGACAAAATTCACCATCATGTCACGTGTCATGGCTTGACCACGCGTTAATGCTTTGAGTTTTTCATATGGTTTTTCAACATTATAGCGACGCATTACGGTTTGGATTGGCTCAGCCAACACTTCTTGGGCATGGTCTAAATCTTCATTTAAACGGTCAGCATTTAACTCAAGTTTACCAACACCTTTTAAGCAAGCATCAAATGCAATTAAACTTTGTGCAAAACCGACACCCATATTACGCAATACGGTTGAGTCAGTTAAGTCACGTTGCCAACGAGAAATCGGTAATTTTTCGCCCAAGTGAGCCAATACCGCATTGGCAATGCCTAAGTTACCTTCAGAGTTTTCAAAATCAATCGGATTGACTTTATGCGGCATGGTTGAAGAGCCGACTTCGCCATCTTTAAGTTTTTGTTTGAAATAACCCAGTGAAATATAACCCCAAACATCACGATTAAAATCGATCAAAATGGTATTAAAACGACGTAAAGCATCGAACATTTCCGCCATATAGTCATGCGGTTCGATTTGTGTCGTATATGGGTTAAAAGTCAAATCTAGACTTTCTACAAAGGCTTGTGAATGCTTCGCCCAATCAATCTCTGGATAAGCCGAAAGGTGAGCGTTGTAGTTACCGACTGCACCATTGATTTTACCGAGCAATTCCACTTGTTTAAATTGTTTGACTTGGCGAGCCAAACGATACGCCACATTTGCCATCTCTTTACCCAAAGTCGTTGGGCTAGCAGTTTGACCGTGCGTGCGAGAAAGCATCGGTTGAGCCGCGTGTTTTTCTGCCAAATTCGCAATCGCATCTACGATTTGTTGCATAGATTGTACTAACACATCACGACCAGATTTGAGCATCAAAGCGTGTGATAAGTTATTGATGTCTTCTGATGTACAAGCAAAATGGATAAATTCACCAGCATTTTTGAGTTCATCAATATCTGCGATTTGTTCTTTTAGGAAATATTCTACCGCTTTGACATCGTGATTGGTCGTGCGTTCAATCTCTTTGATACGATTGGCATTTTCTTCTGAAAAATTGGCAACAATGGCATCAAGACGGGCATTGGTTTCACTTGAGAATGGTGCAATTTCTTTGATTTCTGCATGATTGGCAAGGGCTTGCAACCAACGGATTTCTACAGTTACACGAGCGTGAATCAAACCAAATTCAGACAAATACGGACGTAAAGCATCGCACTTTGACGCATAGCGACCATCTAAAGGGGAAAGGGCGGTTAAGCTATTCATAACAATATCCCAAAAGGCAAAAAATTTGTCGATATTGTAACATGAAAAAGTCTCAACATCGCTTACGAATTTAAGCAATAATGATTTTTGTATTTTTAATTTGAGCCTTGCTGATATTGCAATTGCACCAATTCTCGCACATCTTGCAAGGTTTTACTTTTACCAAAAATAAATTGCCAAGAATTGCCACCAAGCTGTCGCCACATATGGGCATAAGGCAAAGTGGTAATCAGCATGGCTCGGATTTTATTGGCTTGTTGTTGATTTTTTAAGGCATCAATTTTGCCTTTGACCATAATTTTTGGCGTGAGCGTACTTGCCGTTTCGCTATATAATTGGGCTAAATTGGCAATAATACTTGGATGTAAATAATCATATTCAAAAAAACTGAGCTGTCTTAAAATCTGTTGTTGGGTATGTTGAAATTTGGCTAAAAAAGTAGGATTTTTATAAATTTTCCGTTGTAATTGTAATAATGACAACGCATAAGTGGTTGGATAATAACTTTGTTGTACTGGCGGGATCTTGCTATTCGGCTGCGGTGGTCTAAAAGGCTGGTTTAAGCTATTTTGCAAAGCAAACAAACCCATCGAAACATCGGACAGATTATCAATATAATGCAACGGCTCGGCTGGCTGTGGATTTTGGAATTGATAATTTAAAAAACTTTTAATCATTAATAACATGGCATCATGAGCAATGTCTTGTTTGGGTTGCATACCGAATGCTAAAAGGTGAGCAATATACGCCCCTTGATAAACACCGACCAAAGCAAGGCTACGCTGTTGGCGAGCGGTAAGGCTTAGCGATGTTTTATCAAAAGGGTGAGCTAGCATAGTTTAACGCCCAATATCTGGTGAAATTTCAAAGCCCAATTACAGTAAATAAGCTGGCAATGGTGCATTGGTTTCAGCAATCACACCGCCACCTAGACAATTTTGCCCTTGATAAAATACCACTGATTGCCCTAGGGTTGCGGCACGTTGTGGCTCATCGAATACCACACGGACAGTGCCATTTTTCTCACCACTTTTATCATCATCTAGGACAAACACTGTACAATCTTGGTCGGGTTGGCGGTAACGGGTTTTTGCGGTACAGCGTAAACCTTCCTTTGGGATGGCCTGTTCACCTGCCACCCAGTCAATGACTTGTGTGGTGAGTTCGGTGCTTTGCATCAATGGATTTTCATGCCCTTGACCGACCACTAAACGTTTGTTTTTTAGGTCTTTATGTAATACAAACCATGCCCCTTCATCAGCATTTTTCATACCACCAATACCAATACCGCCACGCTGTCCCAAAGTGTAATACATCAAACCATGATGCTCGCCAATCACTTCGCCATTTTCTAGCACAATTTCGCCTTTTTGAGCAGGCAAATATTGTTTAAGAAAATCATTAAAACGACGCTCACCAATAAAGCAAATTCCTGTCGAGTCTTTCTTTTTCGCTGTCGCCAAATCTAACTGTTCAGCGATTTTACGCACTTCGGGTTTTTCCAATTCACCGACTGGGAATAGCGTCTTGTGAATTTCACGCCCATGCACGGCATGTAAAAAATAGCTTTGGTCTTTGTTATTGTCCACGCCACGCCATAGCTCAGTATAGGTTTCGCCTTGGCGATTTTGTTTGGTTTCACCACGACGGGTATAATGTCCAGTGGCGATAAAATCTGCCCCCAAAGTCATGGCATAATCCAAAAAGGCACGGAATTTAATTTCTTTATTACACAAAATGTCAGGGTTTGGCGTACGTCCTGCCGAATATTCCGCTAAGAAATATTCAAACACACGATCCCAATATTCCATGGCAAAATTGGCAGTATGCAATTTGATACCGAGCTTATCCGCCACTGCTTGTGCATCTGCCAAATCGGTCATGGCGGTGCAATATTCTGTACCGTCATCTTCTTCCCAATTCTTCATAAACAAGCCTTCCACTTGGTAGCCTTGTTGTAACAAAAGAGCAGCCGACACCGATGAATCCACGCCACCAGACATTCCGACAATCACACGTTTTTCAGCATTTGCAGTCATAAGCATCAATCAAAAATGATAAAATAACGGATATTATAGCACTTTTGGCTAAGCTTTTAAGATTTTTCATGTAAAGGAAGTTTAGGGTGTGTTGACATACAAAGAAAATCAGTTATTCTGATTATATGAATAGACTAACACTTACTGATGCCCAAT
>NZ_JBHFHK010000109.1:0-3718 GCF_041928215.1 Hubeiibacter jixunmingi
AATTGAGAATGAAATTAGTGGCAGGATTTATAAATTGGCAAGTTAATCGCTAAATTTACATTTTCGAAAGAGGTCTACTATGTAAGAATATGTGACAAATATGGAGGATAAGCTAATAATGAGTAAGTAATTTTTTAGATAAACGGTAGTATTTTTGGTTAGAATGGTTGTTGCTTGTTTGTTTAAATAACCTTTATAATGTGGTGGAATATACTTAAATCACTTAAGTTTATGGATGTTGAATATTGTCGTTGAGCTGTCAAGTTCAATCGTGCACCCAAGAGCTTAAGATGTAACAGTAATTGCCCTTAAATCAGGCAGTACTTATGTAAAAGGAAAAATCTATGAATCATAATTATCGAGTTGTTTATAACGAATCAACTCAAACCTTTACTGCGGTGGCAGAAAATGCAACATCACGTGGTAAAACTTCAAGTAAAAGTGTTAAAACTACTATAGCAAGTGCTGTTTTGGCAGGTGTTGCATTGGTTAGTGGAGATGCAATGGCGGCTACAATTGATGGTACGCCTGTAGGTCCATCTACGACTGCTAATCCTTATACACAGTCAAATATAATTATCTCTGGATCGGGAGGTGTGGCAAATACTGTCTCTACAGCATTAATTTCAGCAACTGCAGCGTCAAATAATATTATACTGGGTAATGGAAATACGTTTAATACCAAAGCTGGTGGTATAATAGGAACAATGGAGAACACTATTGTTGGTAGTCGTAATCAGATTGGTGTACCAGGAGATGTGGCAAAAGAATTATCACAAGTGGCTATACTTGGTAATGATATTAAAGTGAAAGGCACACAATCAACAGGGATTGGTAGTAATGTTGATATCAATGGCTCATCTTCTATTGCTATTGGTGGTGATGATCTAGATATTGCGTCTAAATCTGATCTAGCGGGAGGTTTTGTCGCAGCGAATGCTCTTAATACAGGTGTTGTAGCGACTGAATACGAAAGAATCACAGGTCGTAAAATGGTTGATGCTACGTCAGCAACTACTCAGTATCCAAGAACTACAGCTGGTGTAGCGGCTGTTGCAGTTGGTGTACAATCTAGGGCAACAGGCGCTCTTTCAACAGCGATAGGTACATCATCACAAGCGATAGGTTTGGCATCAACGGCATTTGGTATTGGTTCTAAGGCAACGGGCGGTGCTTCATTGTCTATGGGTTCGGCTTCAACTTCTGATGGCGAATCTTCTGTAGCAGTCGGTAACCTATCGAAATCTGTATACACAAGTGATGTTGCGATAGGTCGTAACTCATCTTCAGAGTCTATAAAAGATGCTGTAAATCCAACAACCGTAGGTGGTGTTCTCACTGATAAAGGTGGCGTTGGTGCAATTGCGATAGGTAATAATTCTGTTTCGAAGGGTTCAAATTACCATTTAGTTCGTAATACGACTGATAATAAAAATGAGCTGACAAATGGTGTTGTCTATAAAGCATTAAAAGACTCTGACGGTGACATTGTTATTAGTAAAGATGGAGTTAATGTCTATAAGGCCATTTCAACCTCTGTTGGTAATGCTGCATATGCAAACCAGGGTGGCACAGCAATTGGTGATGGTGCAAAATCAATTCAGTTATCAGTTGCTGTGGGTTCTTTAGCCCAAGCTCAAACTACTGGTGGTGTAGCAATAGGTGCTGCTGCTTTTGCAAAGGGTAATACTGCAACAGCAATTGGTCGTCAAGCTACCGCAATTGATGATTTTGCTCAAGCGATAGGTAATGTGTCTATCGCACAGGGCAAAGGCACATTAGCAATAGGTCATTCTGCTAATGCTGAAGGTTATCGTGCAATTTCTATTGGTTCTGCTGATATTGATGCTGCTGCTAGTGTTGCTGGTCAACCTGGTGTGATGTATCAGAAAGATGCCCAAACACATGCTAAAGGTAAAGATTCACTAGCAATCGTCGCTGGTTCAAAAGCTTATGGTGAGAATACTGTTGCTATCGGTCGACGAGCGATCGTAGGTACACGTGTTGATGTTGGTACTACTGTGACTGCTAATGGTGCTGCTGATAATGCGATTGCAATCGGTACGGATAGTAATGCTTCTAATATTAAATCAATCGCAATTGGTATGGGTGCTAAGGCATTCGGTGAGAATGCGATTTCGATTGGTACAGGTAATATTGTCACTGGTAAAAACTCAGGTACTATCGGCGATCCAACTGTCAACGAAGGTACAGCATCATATACTATCGGTAACAATAACGTTGTAGGTAGTAATAGCACGGGTGCATTTGTTCTTGGTAATAGTAACCAAATGGGTGGTACGGGTACATATGATGCTACTGGGAATAATACAGCAAGCACCGTTGCTGAAACTGCAGCAGCAACAGATACGGCTGCTGTGGGTAATCGTAATTATGTGAATACCAGTAGCACATATGTACTAGGTAGTAGCGTAAATACGACAGGTGCTACACAACCAACTGTAGCTGGTAGTACAGTGGCTAATTCGATCTATCTTGGTGATAACAGTACTATCCGTACAGAAGCGGGTGCAGGTGTAAACTTAGCTGATAGCGATGCTATCGCAGTTAACCCAACTACAGGTACAACTGCAGGTGCAACAGGTAAGGTATCTGACGCAACAGTGGGTACTATAATTTATAGTGGCTTTGCAGGTGCAACAGGTGTTGGTGCTGTATCGGTTGGTTCTGCTGGTGCAGAACGTCGTATTATGAACGTGGCAGCTGGTCAGATCAGTGATACATCTACTGATGCGATCAATGGTTCACAACTTTACGCTACAAATAAAGTCATCGGTAATCTAGCTGGGTCAGTTGCAACTGCATTGGGTGGCAATTCTACAGTGGGTAATGATGGCAAAATCACAGCACCTAGTTACACTTTGACATCAGGGAATCCATCAACAGGTACGACATCGACTTTTAATAACGTTGGCGGTGCGATTGATGCTTTGAATGAAGCAGTTAATCAGCCAATAAGTTTTACAGGCGACAATGGTGCGACAACATCTCGGAAGCTAGGAAGCACTTTACAGATTGTTGCAGGTAATGCGGCAAGCACGAGCACGACTAACTTAAAGACTACAGTGAGTGATGGTAAAGTCGAAATAAGCATGGCAAATGCACCGACCTTTACTGGTACAGTGACTGCACCAACTTTTACTACAGGTGGAAGTAGCCCAATTACGATTGGTAAGGATGTGGCGGGTAATAATGCGATCACTGGTTTGACATCTACTTTGCCAACGAACACAACAGCTGGCAGTGTGCCATCGCCAATTGATAATACGAAAGTAGCGACATTAGGTGATGTGTTGAATTCTGGTTGGAATTTACAAGGTGACAGTACAGCGGTTGACTTTGTTAAGCCATACGACACTGTAAACTTTGTAGATGGTAGTGGAACGGATGCTGTTGTTACCACGGATGCAAAAACGAACACAAGTACAGTAAAGTATGATGTTAAAGTTGATGGTACAAGTATTGTTGTTGATAGTGCTACAGGGGTATTGAAGGCGACAGCACAAGCACCTCAAACTACAACATTGAGCCCTGATACAAATGGTTCTGTTGTAGCACCAAGTACGGCGGAAGGTAATAAGTTTGTAACAGCAGCTAATATTGCTAACGCTATTAACAACAGTGGTTTCACCTTAAAAACCTCAGGCAACAAAGTTTCTGGTACAGATGAACTTATCAAACCAGGTAGCACAGTTGA
>NZ_JBHFHK010000110.1:0-3631 GCF_041928215.1 Hubeiibacter jixunmingi
ATTGAGAATGAAATTAGTGGCAGGATTTATAAATTGGCAAGTTAATCGCTAAATTTACATTTTCGAAAGAGGTCTATAGTATCGAAAAAATAATTTTTCGCGTAATAGAATAATAGGTGCTTGAAAAGCACCTTTTTTGACAAATCATCATTGTAACAGCTAAGATTAAGTCATCTTTTACACCAACAATCATTAGCATGATCATTGACCATCCCTACCGCTTGCATAAAGGCATAGCATGTGGTCGCCCCCATAAATTTAAAACCATGCTTTTTTAAAGCTTTTGCCATGGCTTGGCTTTGTTCGGTTTGTGTTGGCACATCCGCCATACTTTTGACATCACGATTGATGATTTTCCCATCAACAAACTGCCACAACCACGCCACCATATCCACGCCACTCGCACGCATCGCCTGCCACGCTATGGCATTATCCCGAATGGCTTTGAGTTTGGCAAAATGACGAATTAGCCCTGCATCGCTCATTTTGGCTTGCAAATCATCATCTGTCATTTGAGCAATTTCAGCGATAGCATACTGAAAAAAATGTTGGCGATAGCATTCTCGCTTTTTCAACACCGTAATCCATGACAAACCAGCTTGTTGCCCTTCCAAACACAACATTTCAAACAATTGCTGTCCATCATGCACAGGCTTGCCCCACTCATGATCATGATAGGCTTGGTACAATTCATCATCGCTTACCCATGCACAGCGGACGATGTTGGTTTGTTGATTCATAAGATTAGGCGTAATTTTAAAAATAAGTAAAATATTATCAATGTTTTTTTATTGCTTTGGCAAAATTTACTTGACATTTATCACAAAAAATCTAAAATAGCCCACACGCCGACATAGCTCAGTTGGTAGAGCAACTGACTTGTAATCAGTAGGTCATCAGTTCGAATCCGATTGTCGGCACCATATTTAAAAAAGCCAATAGATTTTTCTATTGGCTTTTTTTTATTTTTGGTTTGAAAAATATTTTTAATATACATTGTCTATTTTTTATCAACCAATCAATAAGCGATTGTCATTTTTCTGCGATGTCCAAATCTAGTCAGTATGTCAAGCTGTCATGGATATTTCATTAAAGATACACCAATATTGTGCTATTTTTATACGAAAAACGCTTTTTTTCTGTAAATTGTATTATTTTTATACATACAATAAAATTATTTGCATAAAGTACTTGACCGAAAGTCAAAAAAGCTGTTTAATGTGCCCACATTGGCGCGATAGCTCAGTAGGTAGAGCAACGGATTGAAAATCCGTGTGTCGGCAGTTCGATCCTGCCTCACGCCACCATATTCAATAATTATTAGTCACTGATTTATAAGCCCTGATCCAATCAGGGCTTTTTTTTATCTTGATTTTTTAGCCAATCTGCTGATTTTATGCCTTATAAATTTTGATACGCTTTTTTGTACAAAGTACTCTTTTTTTTTCATTGATTTAGCGTATATTTAAATCTTGTTTTTATTAAATATTTAAAGTGAATTTGATTTATGTTTAAGCCACATTTTTTGAGCATGACGCTCACTGCTATTTTTTTAACTGCTTGTCAAAGTCCGTCTATTTCTAATAACAATACACTATCAAATACTCAGCCTTCAATTTTGATGCCAACATCCACATCAACAGATAGTGCGTCTGTCACTGAAGTTGTCACGCCCGCAAGTGTTGCATCGCCAGCTCAACCAGAAGCTGCAAACAGCACAGCAATACCTACAACTGAAGCAGCACTGAACGTTCCATCCATACAATGGCAAAGCTGTCGCAATAAAGCGTATAAAGACTGGTTTGATGAAGTACCAAAAGGATTACAATGTGCCATTGCTCAAGTGCCATTAGACATCAATCAGCCCAAAGGTAAACATATTCGTTTGGCATTAAGCAAAATGCCTGCAACGAGTAAAAATCCTATCGGCTCATTATTGATTATCGGCGGTGGGCCTGGCGAACAGACCTTAGATTTTGTAGACACATCGTATTATAGTACCAAGATTACCAAATCAATCCGCCAACGTTTTGATCTTATTGGCTATGCACCACGTGGTATTTTTCCAAGTACACCGACCATAGACTGTGGCAAAATTGATCCTGAGAGCAATGATACACAAGCTTTTGTAGAGCAATGTATAACAAATACTGACAAAGATGTACTAAATAACATCAGCACCACAGAAGCATTTAAAGACATTGAGCAAATTCGCCGTGCCTTGGGGCAAGACCAAATCTCGTTACTCGGCTATTCTTATGGCACTAAAGTATTGTCAGATTTTGTGCAACACTATCCGAGTTCTGTACGTGCTGCGGTATTGGATGGTGTAGTCGATGTAACCGAAAATTATTTTGATAGTTTGGCAGGGCAAGAAAAAGGTTTTCAAAACTCTTTTGAACGTTTTGCCAAATACTGTTTAACACATGATGCTTGTGCTTTACGCAAAGGCAAAGACGTCAATGCAGAGTTTCATCGTTTCGTACGTGATGTGGAGCGTAAAAAACTCAAAGATGCCTCAGGTGCATATATCACTGCTGACGACATATTGTATCGCGTACAAAATAATTTATATTGGTCAAGCAGTTGGGAAAAGATCTTGGATTTGATGTTTGATTTTAAGCGTAACAATACCTATGCTTATAACGAACAGAGTTATGGCGCTTATTCTGATATCAATCCTGATACTCAAGATAACAGCCGTGATGAGGTCAGTCTGATTGCGATCAGTTGTGCTGATGGTGCACCCAAAAATATCAGCCGTGAAGAATATATTGCCAAGTCAAAATGGGTCGATGGTCTATCACCGTATGATAACTACAAAGCCAAAAAAGACGAAGAATATTTAGATGCGTGTTTCTATTGGCCTAATCAGGGTAAAGACACCTATGCCATCCCTAAAGCACCTGAAAATTTACCGCAAATCATATTTGTTGCACAAAAATATGACCCGACTACACCTTGGGTTAATGCACAGAATATGGCGAAATGGTTTAATGCACCTCTGATCACACGCAATGGCGATGGGCATACACTAGTATTGACTGGCGAAAGTGATTGCATCGATAAAGCTGTGGTGGATTATCTGCTTGACCCAAACAAAAAAGTAAATAGCCGTGAGTGTAAATGATTTTTTAATGTTTTAAATGTCTTACTATTCAATGATATTTGAATTTAAAGACGCAAATAATGCCGTCACCAAATTTGGACGCAAGTCGCTCACGTTGGCAAGTACCCATCGCACATAAGACTTGGGCAAGCTATCAATGGCTTGTCCACGATGCTTACCAAAAGGCATGATGCTGATCGGGGCGTTGTGGTATTGTTCGCTAATCGCTTTACGATTTTTGCGACGTTTGGCTTTGCTTTCCTCACTCAAGGCATACACTGCCGCAAAGTCGTTATGTTGAACGTTTAATCGCTCACAACACGCCAAATAAATCTCTTTACACATCCGCACATCACCCAAGGCATTGTGGGCGTGTAGGGTCATATCAAAAGCCTTATCCGCACGACCCTGCTCTGCAAAGAGCTGTTCAATGCAATGTGATTGCTTATATAGCAAAAGAAATTAATAAATGGCACAAATCCACATAAAATAGAAGAACAGGGTATCAATACAATCTAAACG
>NZ_JBHFHK010000111.1:0-3383 GCF_041928215.1 Hubeiibacter jixunmingi
ATCCAGTATTGCTGAGTCTTTGGATTGACGTAAACACAGTTCACAATGCAGATGCCTTTGATTAGCCCATGTGCGTTGCCACTGTATTGTTTGTTAACTAATTCGATTTTATGACTGTGGTTTTTATCCAGTATGCTGTCATCAAAGATAAGGTAACCTTCTGGGTCTGTCATAATGTCATTTTTGACTTTTTCCCAAACTAGGCTTGGGGTTAGTCTGTCATTTCGCAGATAGCGATTAATGCGGTCATGACTGATTTCTTTTGGGTGATGCTCTGCATAGTAGGTGAGTGTGTAGTTGGTTTGGCTCACCATTAGGTATTGGCAGTAGTCTATGCGTGTGATTGGTTTTTTGTCATGCCTTTTGCTACTATAGTTTATTCCCCTTATGCAAAAAAATTACGGTTTTGCGTAAGTCCTAATTTTCCTATTACGTTCATTACAATTTCATTCATTCAAACAAGGTGCTAAAATATTCACATCTGCAACCTTGCGATTTTTAGTATATCGGCATTGTATGGACAAGCTGTTTATTTCAGGTAACGCTTTGTCAGCATAATTTGCGAGTTTATGCTTTTTGTTGAATAATAGCTTCTTTTAGTGTAACTATGTAATTACATCGTTTTTAGGAAATATATGACCGAGCAACAAGAAGATATTCTGACTATCAACCAAATCCAATTATTATTATCAGAAAAGCGTACTGCATTATCGATTATGCGTACAGGTATTGCTATTTTTGCTATTCCTTTATCTATTTTTAGTATTCTGATTGCGACATCCAAACAATATGACTTAAAGCAAGTTTGGCAATTATTCACACTCGTGAGCATACTTAATATATTACTTATTATGCTTTCTTGCTATTTAGTTGTTAGCTCATTACAGCATCTGAAACACTATGAAAGTAAAATAAAACAGCTTAAATCTGGTCATCCGAGTCTAAAGCATTTATTATAAGATGCTAAACAAGCTCAACCAAAAAATCATTTGGTGTAAATGTGTTTTTCGGGTCTATTTGTGCTGCAATACATATCACTACATTATCTTGAATAAAAAATTGATAATAAAAATTTCCTAGTCTATGGTGCTCACATTGACCATCATTTTTTGCTATACCTACTTGCGTATCAATTTGATTTAACTGCAATGCGATACCTAGACCACACGCTTTCAATATTGCCTCTTTGGCAGTCCATATTTTTAGCCAATGAATTTTATCATTTTCACTCTCTTGCCAAGATAATATTTCTTTATCATGAAAATAACGCTGTGCTAAAGCATGCATATTTACTTTACGGTCTAAGTTTTCAATATCTACACCAATATGTTGATAGTCTAGGCTATAAATCAATGCATAATCTTTTTGGCTATGTGAATGATTAAAGTAAACAGAATTATTTTGACAAAAAGGTTTACCTTGTAACGTCTGAATAATATTTAAATCTTCAAATTTTGGGCTTAAAATATCATGGCGATATTGTCGGCATAACAATCGCTTTTCTTTAGGCGTAATTACTTTTTCATCGCATTGATAATGCTTAAAAATTTCACTCAATAGACAATGTTTTAAATAAATCACTCCATATCACTTTTTACTCTCCCTGTAGTTAAGTTATATGCCCAATCATCACGACCATTTTGTTTGGCTTTTTTTGCTGCCGCTTGCCAATCATAGCTCACTTGATGATGACGTATTTTCCAAATATTTTGGAAAATTTCCAATACTACATAATTCGCCATCGGTGAAAAATTTTCTATCTGATGATAATAAGGCATATTATCAAAATAAGCTGGATAACCTACACTGCCAGCATTGATAATATATTGTCCTGTACTCAATTGCACTGTTCTATGAATATGTGAATGCCCATGAATGATAAATTTTGCTTGCTCGCCATTGAGTAATTTTAAAATTTCCTTTTCAGTTCTGACTTTAGGTAAACCACTACTCACATCTTCTAATAGATAAATTTCATCATTTTTCGGTGTAGCATGACAGCAATATATTTCTTGCTGTAAGCGTAAATCAAAAGATAATTTTTTCAACCAATCTATCGCATCTTGATTTAAATCATTTAAAATAAATTGCAAGGTTGTATTTCTTTGAACATCTTGTACGGTAGACTGATAGATTTGTCTATTTTGATTACCTGATATATGTAAAATATGGGGTTGATTTAATAATTCAAAAGTTTGACGTGGAGATATTGCCCCATACAAACTATCACCTAAATTGATAATCTGCTTAATATCCTGTTGCTCAATATCCTCTAGTACCGCTTGTAATGCAAAACAGTTAGAATGAATATCCGAAATAAATGCAATTTTTTCCATGAATAAGTAGTTTATCGGCTTATTGATGTTATCTTTTTAACACAATTTATTTTGCTATACAATTGTCTTTGAACGATTTTTATTTTCTTAGATACAAATTTTGACTTGAAATCAGCCAGTTTTGACTTAATATAATACTTATGTCATTAAGGCATAATGATGTTTTTTAATTTTTTAGAGGTTTTGACCATGAGCAATCAAGTCGGTTTATATCGTTCACCAAACAATCAAATGATCGCTGGGGTGATGGGTGGTATCGCTGAGCGTTTTGGTTGGAACGCCAACGGTCTACGTATCATTTTTGTGTTGGTATCCTGCTTAAGTGCGGCTTTCCCTGGCATTATTGTCTATCTGTGCTTATGGCTTTTGTTACCAAAAATTGATCCTGAACAACGTCAAACACGTACTATCGAGCATTCTTGATGCCAGTAACAGACTAAAATCAACCATTTATCTGCTTTTAATACTTTCTTATTTCTACAATGATTAAAATTTATGGGCGATAGTTTATAGCTATCGTCCATAATTATTTTGTGAAGTATTTCTGCTTTTTTAAAGAATACTGTATGATGTACAAGAACATCGCTTGTTGGGGATTGCTTGAATATGCTGTACTTTTTACTATTGGTTGCTGCTTTTGCAATATTTATTGCTTATCGCTATAAAAAATATAAACAACGCTTGCAGATCAATGAGGATGCTCAAGATGCTCAAGCATATGTCAGTAGCGAAGTCGTGGTACTGTTACAACGCTTTAAAGAATTGCAAGCCAAAGGTGTGATTCCACCGCATGAAAGTATCGGTCTGCAAAATCGTATCAAAGCACTGACTGAAGAAATGTTTTGTCATACCGACAGTGAAAACAGCGTAAGAGAATATTTGGTCAATGCGAAACAAGATATTGCCGTGTTGGAAGTAAAATTAGATCAATTTGAGGCAAAAGCACAAGGCATTTCAGCGATGAGTGCTGAACCGCAAGTTCAACCGCAAGTTCAACCGCAAGTTCAACCGCAAGTTCAACCGCAAGTTCAACCGCAAGTTCAACCG
>NZ_JBHFHK010000112.1:0-2938 GCF_041928215.1 Hubeiibacter jixunmingi
CTAATTCGTCAGAAAAATTACTATTATGCCATTGCTTTAACAACAGTCTTTTTTATTTTTTTGTCGTGTGCTGAGATATTATTTATATCCAACAATTGTAGGCTTGGTAGCGATATTGCATTCATTGTATACTACTTTTTTTGGATTTTTTAAAAAAGTTATTTACGGTCTATGTTTTGAAGACGATAGTTTGATTATTAAAACAATGAATGGAGATATTTTTTATATTAATGCTAAAGAATATAAAGTTGAAATATTAATAGATAAGGTTCAAGGTAATAGTAGTACTAGATTTTTGATTTTTTATAAGAATAACAAATATGATTTATTGGTAAAAGATGAATACAGAGATGAACTTTTATTAAAGTTGAGCCAAGTCTTAGGCAAATATCAAGGCGAGTTGAATATCGTTGAAAAATGAAATTTGTATTCTTTTGAATTGGTAAACTCAACACTTTATAAAACTAGCTTTTCTCACAGATAAGGATTAGGACGTGATTTCATTACACTAAAATCATATTCGTCTTCATCACAATATCATAATCAATCGTCGCAATATCCCCTTGCTGTTCGCCATATTGCGTGACTTCATACCAAGTGAGATGCTTGTTATTGATAGCGATAATATTGCTACAGCGTGTACCATAATTTTCCGTGGCGATAAAAGTCGATGATAATTGCTTTTCCCACGCATAACCCACGCCTGTATCGGGTAATAATTCATCCGCCAATTGCCGATTATCCTGCAAAATATCCATCGCAATCGGATAAATATTCGACATTAATTCATCAGGACAATGCTGCATACATTGTGCGACAGGCAATAATTCTTGTGCTAAGCGTTTACGTAAATGTTCACTTTTGTGCCATACACTCGACAGCAAACCGTTCGATAGGATATACACACCATTTGCCAAAGCCACTGGCTGCTCACCACGATTGCTCAGATATACCGCTTGTTTTTGGTCGCCAATAATCAGATTAAACCCTGCATAATTTTGCTGAATACTTTGTAGTTGTTTGGCATATTGCATCGGTGAAAGGCTTGATGTTAAATAATTTTTGACCAAATCACCACGACTGGTTGGATAG
Organism: Hubeiibacter jixunmingi; assembly: GCF_041928215.1. NCBI lineage: Bacteria > Pseudomonadati > Pseudomonadota > Gammaproteobacteria > Moraxellales > Moraxellaceae > Hubeiibacter > Hubeiibacter jixunmingi. The sequence goes on from NZ_JBHFHK010000112.1 coordinate 1,093, forward strand.
TCTTTTTTATCGATTTCTCTAAAATTGGTAATCACCGCCCAACGTCCGTTTTTGGTTGTGCCGAGCCATGTTCCGCTTTGCTGTAAATCTTTGCCTGCAAAAATATCATCTTCCGCCCAATAATGTAAGGCTTGCGTTGGGCGAGCATAAAATTCATCACGATTAGATAATAGTAACAATGGCAATTCATCCATCACCTGCCATGAGATTGCAACGATACACATATTTTCTCCAGTATTTAATTTAAAATTGCTAAACTTTATTTATCATTAAGACAGTATAGCATTGATTAAAATAGCATTTAATCAGATTATTTTTAAACATACTGTGTAGATTATCACAGATAAAAATATAATTACCTAATTTTATTGCTTAACTTTTTAATAACATGATAGAAAGAATAGATATATCGAATTAGAAAATTATGTCCGATATACCTATCAAACGATATAACTAAAGCATGATAACAAAAATGCTTTTTTACACTAACATCTATGCATCATACTTTTTTTAATAATATACTTCCTACAGAATAGCCTGCACCAAAGGTACATATCACAGCATACTCATCATCCTGCACTTCATCAAATGTCTTATCCATCGCGATAATCGCCCCTGCTGAAGATGTATTGGCGTATTCATGCAATACTGTTGGTGCAAGACGCATATCTGGATTTTTACCTATAAGGTATTTTAAGATGAGCTCATTCATATTAATATTGGCTTGATGCAACCAGAAACGTTTAACTTGGCTAATGTTAATCTGATTTTTATCCAATTGATTTTTAACAGTTTGTGCTACCATTGGACATACTTCTTTAAATACTTTACGCCCATCTTGACGGAAAATACGATCGTCACGCACAGCGTCTTCACTGGCATTTAAAAAACCAAAATTATTACGAATGTTGTTAGAAAATTGCGTTTCCAAATGACTATCTATAATTTCATAGCCTGACTTTTCATCGTTTTTTTCTAAGATAGTTGCCGTCGCTACATCACCAAAAATAAAGTGCGTATCACGAGAAGTATAGTCGATTTGCCCCGACATGATCTCCACATTCACTAACAATGCACGGCGAGCAGTGCTATTGTTTAAACTGTCAAAGGCCTGCTTGATTGCAAAAGTCGCTGCCGAACATGCCACATTCATATCAAATGCATAACCTTTGATACCCAGTGCTTGCTGAATTTCAATCGCTACAGCTGGATAAGCACGCTGAATACACAAAGAAGAAAGAATAACAATATCAATATCTTCAGCTTTTAGATTGGCTTTTTGCATAGCGATTTGTGCCGCTGCCACACCCATTTCTGCTTGTAAAGACAGTTCATCGTTATCACGTTCACGCAAATGCGGACGCATACGATCTATATCAAGAATACCTATTTTTTCGACCACATAACGTGATTGAATGCCTGATGCTTTTTCAATGAACTCTACACTTGAGCTACGTAATTCTTCACACTCACCTGCCAAAATTTGTTCTTTGTGCTGTTCATTATAACGTGCTACATAAGCATTCAAGCTTTGTACCAATTCATCATTAGTAATTTTATTGGGCGGTGCATAAACACCTGTGGCAGTGATGCGTACACTCATAACGAATACCTTGATTTATTTTAATTTATTTTTGCAGAAAACAAGTTTGTTGTGGATGGCGAAAACTATCTATTTTAGTGCTTTTTTAGACTTTTCTTGATAACAATAAAAAACCGAGCTTTTCAGCTCGGCTTTCAAGATTAAAAAAATTTAATCTTTATAGAATGCTTATGCAGTTACTTTAGCAACAACACCAGCACCTACTGTACGACCACCTTCACGAATCGCAAAGCGTAAGCCTGG
>NZ_JBHFHK010000113.1:0-2792 GCF_041928215.1 Hubeiibacter jixunmingi
TTGGGCATCAGTAAGTGTTAGTCTATTCATATAATCAGAATAACTGATTTTCTTTGTATGTCAACACACCCTAATATGATGTAACATATATTATTCTTTAAACAAAAGATAGTCAAAAGGGCTTATTATGAAAGATGATTTAGCAATAGAAATTAAACCACAAGCACAAAGGGCATCAAAAAATACGCCAGATTTGCCAGATTTGCCAGATTTGCAAGGTTTGACCCGTACTCAAGCACGGGATCAAGTGATTGCACAATTTTTGCAGGGTGCAATGACGCAAGGGAAATTATTAAAAATATTGCGTATTCAAGTGCTGGGTGTGAAGCAACAACAATTTGCTGATTTAGTTAAAGTTTCTCGCAAAACCGTATCTGATGTGGAAAATGATAAAGGCAATTATAGCGTTGATACCATCAATCAAATTTTTCGTCCTTTCGGTTTAAGATTGGCATTAACAGTGATGAAGAACAAATAAAATCGTATTTTTATCCAAAATTTGAAAATACGTTTATGATGAATTTTGTTGAGTATTACCAATTATGCTATAGTGCAACGGTTTTCGATTTCGCAGAAGAGCATGACTTTGGATATTTTCCCGATTTCTCTCAAATTACAACAACAACGCTGTTTGATTGTCGGTGGTGGCAAGGTCGCCTATCGCAAAGCACAATTGCTCGTGAAAGCAGGTGCAATTGTTGACGTGATTGCCCCTGAGATTGAGCTAGCTTTACAACAATTACTTGAACAGCATGATGGCAACATTATATTAGAAAAATTTCAGCACAATACGTCTTTGAATCATTATCGTCTTGTGATTGCCGCAACCAATGATTCAGCAGTGAATCAACAGATTTTTCAGCTGTGCGAACAGCAAAATATTTTGGTGAATAGCGTCGATGATCCGCCACATTGCCGCTTTATGGTGCCTGCAATCATTGATCGTTCGCCTTTGGTCATTTCCGTGGCGAGTAATGGCACATCACCTGTTTTATCACGCCAATTACGCACGCAAATCGAACAGCTTATACCACATAATTTGGGCAAACTTGCCGAATTTTCGGGACAGTGGCGAAGTCGTGTCAAAGAAAAAATCCCAAGCCCAGAGCAAAGACGGATTTTTTGGGAAAATCTATATCAAAGCCCTGTTAAAGAAGCAGTTTTTAATAACGATCGAGCTACTGCGGAAAGCTTGATGCAACAGGCTTTACAAGACTGGCAAACACCAAAAGGTGAAGTGTATTTGGTCGGTGCAGGGCCGGGCGATCCAGAATTATTAACCCTAAAAGCTTTGCGGTTGATGCAACAAGCGGACGTTGTCATTTATGATCGTTTAGTATCGTCTGCGATTTTGGATTTGTGCCGTCGTGATGCGGAAAAAATCTATGTCGGCAAAGCGCGAGCCAATCACAGCGTGCCACAACAAGATATTAACCAACTGTTGGTAAAATATGCCCAAGCAGGCGAGCGAGTGTGTCGTCTAAAAGGTGGCGATCCATTTATCTTTGGGCGTGGCGGTGAAGAAATCCAACAGCTTGCTGATGCCAATATTCCTTTTCAAGTGGTACCCGGAATTACCGCTGCGTCAGGTTGTGCTGCTTATGCAGGTATTCCACTGACGCATCGTGACTATGCACAGAGCGTGCGGTTTTTGACAGGGCATCTCAAAGATGGTTCACCAGAATTGCCTTGGTCGGAATTAGTCTATGAAAATCAAACCCTTGTACTATATATGGGCTTGGTGGGTTTAGAGAGTATTTGCCAAAAATTGATGGCTCACGGACAGCGTGCAAATATGCCTGTGGCATTGATTTCCAAAGGCACAACGCCTGAACAGCAAGTGATTGTCGGCACATTGGCGGATATTTACCAAAAAGTACAATCGCAACACATTTCCGCCCCAACACTGACCATTATCGGTGAAGTGGTAAAATTGCGAGAGCAGTTGCAATGGCAAGATACGCTTGCAACATCAAATTAAATTCAATAGATTAAAGAGCTAACCCTATGATTCATGTGATTTTATTTGAACCAGAAATTCCAAGTAATAGCGGAAATATTATTCGTCTATGTGCTAATACGGGTGCGAAATTGCATTTGATTGAGCCTTTGGGTTTTGAGTTAGATGATAAAAAGCTTAAACGTGCGGGTTTGGATTATCATGAATGGGCAAGTTTAAAAATTTGGCAAAACCTTGAACAATGTTTGGCAGATTTGGCAAAACAAGGCATTGATAAAAATCAAATTTTCCCGATGACCACTAAGGGTTATAATACGCCTTATAGTTTGGATTTAAAAGGCGATGTGGCATTTTTGTTAGGTCCTGAAACGCGTGGTTTACCTGAGGAAGTGCGATTATTATTTCCTGAACAGCATTGGATTCGTTTGCCGATGGCGGAAAATTCACGTAGTCTTAACCTGTCTAATGCCACAGCTGTTATCGTCTATGAAGCATGGCGACAGCAAGCGTTTGCTTGATTGATGAAAGTTATTTTTCATCAATAAATATTCTTGGAAATATTGTTCGATTTTTGATAAATTGGTAAAGTTAAAAGTATATTTTTTATAAGATGATTTTTCATGATGAGTAATTTACAGCAAGATGACCTTAAATTGGTTGTAAATAAATTTTCAGATGAAGGAAAAGATAGCGACCATCGTTATAGAAGTTTTGATTTGTGTTATTCGCATTTTTACTTTTCAAAGAAAAATAATCTAGGGCGTGTTGACAATTAACGCAAATTGATTATTGTTGCAGCCAGATAGATATTAGCAGCAAAAGATTCATCGGT
>NZ_JBHFHK010000114.1:0-2303 GCF_041928215.1 Hubeiibacter jixunmingi
GTTTAGATTGTATTGATACCCTGTTCTTCTATTTTATGTGGATTTGTGCCATTTATTAATTTCTTTTGCTATATAATGTAAGTTTTGGGCAAAATCAGAATTATTTGGCTTTATTTATACTTTGTTTTTGATTGCTGACTTGTAGCAAAGCCAATAAAAAGGCATAATTAAGCGTTAATTTAACATTTTTTATTATCTCGTTTTGGATAAATTATATCATGATGCGAACTCATTATTGTGGCTCATTAACTGAAGCCCAAATCGATCAAACTGTAACACTGTGTGGTTGGGTACACCGTCGTCGTGACCATGGTGGCGTCATTTTCTTGGATATGCGTGACCGTGATGGCTTGGTGCAAGTGGTGATTGACCCTGATACCCCAGAAGCCTTTGCTACCGCTGATAAATCACGTTCAGAATACGTATTAAAAATTACTGGTCGTGTACGTCGTCGCTATGAAGGCACAGAAAATGCCAATATGGTGAGTGGTCAAATCGAAGTTTTGGGTAAAGAAATCGAAGTTTTGGCGGCATCAGAAACACCGCCTTTCCCATTGAATGACGAAAATGTAAACGTATCAGAAGAACATCGTTTAAAATACCGTTTCTTGGACATTCGCCGTCCTGAAATGTTAGAACGTTTACGTTTCCGTTCAAAAGTAACCAACCTTATCCGTAACTATTTGGATGAAAATGGTTTCTTGGACGTAGAAACGCCAATCTTGACTCGTGCAACGCCTGAAGGTGCACGTGATTATCTTGTGCCAAGTCGTGTGCAAAATGGTAGTTTTTACGCATTGCCACAGTCACCACAATTGTTTAAGCAATTGTTAATGATAGGTGGTATTGACCGTTATTACCAAATCGCAAAATGTTTCCGTGATGAAGACTTGCGTGCCGATCGTCAGCCTGAATTTACCCAAATCGACATTGAAACATCATTCTTAACTGATGATGACATTATGAATTTGATGGAAGGCATGACGGTTAAGCTGTTTGATGAATTGTTGGGCGTGAAGTTTGACAAATTCCAACGTATGCCGTACAGCGAAGCGATGCGTGACTATGCGTCGGATAAACCAGATTTGCGTATTCCATTAAAATTGGTCGATGTGGCTGATTTGATGCAAGAAGTTGAATTTAAAGTCTTTGCAGGTCCTGCCAAAGATCCAAAAGGTCGTATCGTGGCATTGCGTGTGCCAAATGCAGGTAGCCTGAGCCGTAGCCAAATTGATGAATATACCAAGTTTGTTGGCATCTATGGTGCAAAAGGCTTGGCATATATCAAAGTCAATGAAATCGAAAAAGGCATTGATGGTTTGCAATCACCGATTGTGAAATTTATCGAACCGATCGTGATGGATTTGTTGGCACGTGTGGGTGCGGAAAATGGCGACATCGTATTCTTTGGTGCGGATAAAGCCAAAATCGTCAATGATGCGATGGGTGCATTGCGTATCAAAATCGGTCATGATTTAAACATGGCGACTTGTGAATGGGCACCGCTTTGGGTAGTTGATTTCCCAATGTTTGAAGAAACCGATGATGGTAAATGGACATCTGTGCATCATCCATTCACCTTGCCAAAATCAAGCGTGGAAGATGTGAAAAACAACCCAGGTGAAGCATTATCCGTGGCTTATGACATGGTATTGAACGGTACGGAAATCGGTGGTGGTTCATTGCGTATTTATACGCTTGAAATGCAAAAAGCGATTTTTGAAGCCTTAGGTATCGGTGAAGAAGAAGCGGAAGAAAAATTCAGTTTCTTACTTAATGCCTTGAAATATGGTGCACCGCCACATGGTGGTTTGGCATTTGGTTTGGATCGTTTAATCATGTTGATGACAGGTTCGTCTTCAATCCGTGATGTGATTGCCTTCCCGAAAACCAAGACTGCGGAATGTCCACTTACTCAAGCCCCAGCACCAGTTGAAAGCAATCAATTGCGTGACCTAGGTATTCGCTTACGTGAACAACCGAAAAAAGAAGAAAATTAATTTTTCTGATTTTAGAAGTAAATTAAGATTTGCCTATGTTTATGCATGGGCAAATCTATTTTAATTATATGCTTAGGGTAAAATGAACAAGAAATTTAAACTTACGCCATTTGAGGCGAAATATTTAGCAAAACGAAGGGCTAAACGCAAAGAGGAGGAAGATAAAGCACATGATCAAGGACTTATTAATATTGTCAAATATTCCCCATTTGTTTGTCTTCTTATTATCATTAGACCTCTTTCGAAAATGTAAATTTAGCGATTAACTTGCCAATTTATAAATCCTGCCACTAATTTCATTCT
>NZ_JBHFHK010000115.1:0-1942 GCF_041928215.1 Hubeiibacter jixunmingi
TGAGAATGAAATTAGTGGCAGGATTTATAAATTGGCAAGTTAATCGCTAAATTTACATTTTCGAAAGAGGTCTAATCTAAAAATTGTTGTTCTTGGTCAAAAGTTCCATACCAAATTGAGATCATATTTTCTTGTGTAGACATAAAAATTTTCTTTTATTTTCATAAAAATATACGCTAATTTATTGCAAATTAGCGTATATTTTGAGTCATTTGAAGCTTTAAGATTACCAACCTAAAGCTTTTTGTTGCTCTACAATCAGCTGTTTAATGCCATTTTCTGCCAATGCCAGCATTTGATTGGCTTGCTCACGATTAAAAGGTTTTTCTTCCGCAGTGCCTTGAATTTCAATAAATTCACCAGATTGCGTCATCACCACATTTAAATCAGTTTCACAGCTTGAATCTTCTTCGTAACATAAGTCTAACAACGCTTCACCGTCATGAATACCGACCGACACCGCAGCCACCAAACCTTTTAATGGATCTTGTTTGATTTTCTTTTCTGCCAATAAAAAATTCACTGCATCCACCAAAGCCACTGCTGCACCAGTAATTGATGCCGTGCGTGTACCACCATCAGCTTGAATCACGTCACAATCAATATGAATGGTATTTTCGCCCAATTTTTTCATATCAATCATGGCACGCAAGCTACGCCCAATCAAACGTTGAATTTCTTGCGTACGACCAGATTGTTTACCACGAGCCGCCTCACGGTCTGAGCGAGTGTGCGTCGAACGTGGCAACATGCCATATTCTGCAGTGACCCAACCTTGACCTTGACCTTTCAAAAAGCGCGGTACACTATTTTCCACACTTGCAGTACATAGCACTTTGGTATGCCCAAACTCTACCAATACTGAACCTTCAGCATAGCGAGTATAGTTACGAGTGATTTTAATAGCACGTAATTGATCATGTTGGCGTTGGTCGATACGCATAGCTTTATCCTATGTAAAGATGATTGTAAAATTTTGGCTAGTATAACAAAGATAACTCGCAAAAATCTGCTATGATTTGTTGCTTATCTATATATCTTGATTTCTACAAAAAAGGTTTAAGTATGTCACGATGCCCTTGCCGTATGCTACCTACAGCTACAATCGATAATCAAACGTCTGTGCTTGAAAATATAGATTATGCATCGTGCTGTCAAAGCTTTCATACACAACACAGTACACCGCAAACTGCTGAACAATTGATGCGTTCGCGTTATAGTGCTTACGTAATGGGGTTGATTGATTATATCGTGGCAACGACTGCACCTGCACAACAGCAGTATTTAGATAAAGATGCAATGTCGCAGTGGAGTAAAGAAACTGATTGGCAAGGTTTACAGGTTATTCGACATATAGTGCAAGATAAAATACATAGTACAGTCGAGTTTAAAGCCTACTTTATAAATGACGATGAATTACAAGCACACCATGAATTATCGGGCTTTGTGAAAGTTGATGACAAATGGTATTTCTTAGATCCCACTACACCATGCAATCTTACTATGAAACAAGCATGCTTATGTGGCTCAGGGAAAAAATTTAAAGCGTGCTGTGCCAAATATTTAATAAATGGATAAAAAGGAATGAAAATCATACTAAATACCACTATTTTTATTAAAAAATAACCACTCAACAACTAAAACATATAAAAAGATAAAAAAGCCCTTGCTAAGTTGGGGTGAAATGATTAATATACGCATCCACTGGAGCGGTGGTTTTAAATAAGTTATTAAAAATCAATCGGTTGCAAGTTCTTTTGTGAGTTTGTGAGTTTGTGGTTGGTGTGATGAGGATGATTTATTTAAAGTAAAAGGATTGAATTTGCATTTTGTTGATGTAGATTTTTTTGATTTTTAGTTTTTTAAAGTTTTACTTTTTTAAAGTTGCTTTGAAAAATAAATTAAAAAAAGAGTTGACAAGTGATTTTTAGTTCTATAATAT
>NZ_JBHFHK010000116.1:0-1854 GCF_041928215.1 Hubeiibacter jixunmingi
TTGGGCATCAGTAAGTGTTAGTCTATTCATATAATCAGAATAACTGATTTTCTTTGTATGTCAACACACCCTAGCACAAGGTATAATTAATTGTGCAGGGCGTAGTGAACTGGCATTGATTATCGGCGAGTTTTATCGTCATCAAGGCAAGTGGAAATTTCGTTTAGTTGGACAAGGCTTTAACGGTGGTTTAAAGCCTTTGGCAGAGCATTTTGGTGTTGAGATTGCCAATGATACGCCAGCAAAAAACAATCCAGCACCAACTCCAACAGCAAGCCCACAATTGACACAAAGTCCGACCCCAATCAATACCACTCGTCCATCGTCGAATGTCAATCTTCGTAAAGTGACTTTGGACAAAGGCAATAGCCGTATCAATTTGACCAAACAAGGTGGCGGTGGTTTTGGTGAAATCAAAATCAATCTAAATTGGAATAGAAATCCAAATGCTCAGCAACAGCAAAGTGGTGGATTCTTCAATAAATTATTGGGCGGTCAAAATAAAGGTGTCGATTTAGACTTAGGTTGCTTTTTTGAAATGCAAGACGGGCAAAAAGGCATTGTACAAGCACTGGGTAATAGCTTTGGTGAGTTCCAACGTTACCCTTATGTACAGCTGTCTGCCGATGACCGTACCGGCCCAAGCCAAGACGGTGAATGGCTTCGCATCAATGGACAAGAGTGGAGTAAAGTTCGCCATATGGTGATTTATGCCTTTATTTATCAAGGTGTTCCGAATTGGGCGGCAACTGATGGCGTAGTGCGTATTTTTGTACCGAATCAACCTGAAATTGAAATCGCCTTGACTGCTGAAGGGCGTAACTTGGGTATGTGTGGTATCGTTGAGCTGAGTAATGTTGGCGGCAGTATCCAAGTGGATCGACGTGTGCAGTATTTTGGTGGACACAGAGAGTTAGATCAAGCTTTTGGCTTTGGTTTGCAGTGGCAGCGTGGTTCCAAATAAAGTTACTGATATTGCACAAAACGATATGCAGAAATGCTGTTAATTTGACAAAAATATGTTAAATTCTATGCAAAGTTACAGTGTAAATATAAATGGTTTAAACCAGTTTTGTGCTGTATTTGCTTTATTTATATCAGATTTTATTAAACAGTTTTTATCTAGGAGAAATGAGATGGCAATTAGCTTAAACAAAGGCGGTAACTTATCTTTAAGTAAAACCGATCCAAACTTGGTACGTATTTTGATTGGCTTGGGTTGGGACGAACGCTCGACGGACGGTCAAGATTTTGACTTGGATGCCAGTGCATTTTTATTGACTACAGCAGGCAAAGTGCGTGGCGACCATGACTTTATTTTTTATAATCAATTGAAGTCAAGCGATGGTGCGGTAGAGCATACTGGTGATAACCGTAGCGGTCAGGGCGATGGCGATGATGAATCAATCTTGGTAGATTTATCCAAAGTTTCACCTGACGTGGACAAGATTGCGATCACTGTAACCATTCACGATGGTCAAGCACGTGGTCAAAACTTCGGTCAAATTGCGAATGCCTTTATCCGTGTAGTAAACCAAGACACAGGCGTGGAAGTAGTGCGTTTTGACTTGGGTGAAGACTATTCAACTGAAACAGCGATGGTATTCGGTGAAGTCTATCGCCACAATGGCGAGTGGAAATTCCGTGCTGTAGGTCAAGGCTATGGCGGTGGCTTGGCGGCAATGTGCGGTCAATACGGTATTAATATTGGCTAAGTCTTTACCATGTCATTTCTTATTGAAGTGATTCAATTATAAGCCGATAATTTTGTTGCAAAACTAGGGTGTGTTGACAATTAACGCAAATTGATTATTGTTGCAGCCAGATAGATATTAGCAGCAAAAGATTCATCGG
>NZ_JBHFHK010000117.1:0-1807 GCF_041928215.1 Hubeiibacter jixunmingi
TTAAGCAAGGGCTTCTTGATGACTATATTTGTGAGCAACTTCGTTGCCCTTCGGTTAGGTTTGCGTAAGTCCTAATTATATCAAAATTTATGAATATATGAGAATAAGTATTTTTTACAATGAATCACTCACTTATCATACACAAATAACTCGGAAGCACATGACAAGCTTACTGCAAACTGCTTCACTTAAAAACAAAAAGACAGATATATCTATCTGTCTTTTTGATGTTGTGCTGTTATTTAACTTGGCAATTTTGCAATATAACAACGCCATTTGCATCAGTCTTTAAGCTATTTAAAGAATTCACCATTGATTGGGTAAAATTTCTTTCACTTGGTGTGGTGATGCTCAGCATGTAGTTTTTATTGGCGTATACTAGATTGTCGCCACCACCATAATTACGATTTAATACCATTTTTTCAATTTGATTATTAAATGATGCGGTTGCCATATTGCCCGTGTAATTAACAGAAAGAGTTTGGTTGTTATCACATTGGTAGGTCATATCAGCAACGCCCTGAGGCTGATGCAGGTCACTAATATAAGCTGTCAAATTGTAATTGATAGGTGCGTTTGATTTTCTCGCATCATTACGCGTTTGCCCGATGATAAGCTGATACTCACCTGTATAAGGCAATATCTGATAGTCACCCGCTAAACTGTCCGTCGCACTCCCTACACCCTTACCCAGATATTCAAGCCCCAATTCAATTTTTTGGCTTGTATCTTGCCTAACCACTCTTAGTAACTGACCTTTTTTGCCATAAAACTGATATTTTTCTACATCATACCCAGAGATATTGCCAGTGATTCTTTGTCTTTGCTCAACGTTTATTTGATTAGCTACTGAAGTAGCAGATGTGGGTTGTTCAACTTTAGATGGTGTGGCAGTTGTCGTGCAACCCGACAACAAGCCTAAGCTCAAGCCCAAAACCGTAATATTCATAAATTTTACTGACATAACTCATCCTCTATTTAAATAATATCATTGACTGGCAATACCCAATCAAGACTACTAAACCATATTAATGATTATTTACACCAACAACAAAAAAGACAAATGTCACCATTTGTCTTTTTCTTAGCAATTATTGTTAGATTGAAACAATATTACTTGCTTGGTCGCCTTTTTGACCTTGGGTTACGTTGTATGATACACGTTGACCTTCGGTAAGGGTTTTAAAGCCTGAGCCAGAAATTTCGCTAAAATGTGCGAACACATCTTTACCGCCATTGTCTTGAGAAATAAAGCCAAAGCCTTTTGCTTCGTTAAACCACTTTACTGTACCGTTTGCTTGATTTGACATGATATATACCTTTTGTATAATTTTTTTGATTGGTCTTATGACCGTTAGTGCTTGAACTTAGCCCCTACACAAGGCAGGCATTGGTTTAGTGATTAAATCAAAATCTTGAACGAAAGGATATTGTAAAACAAGACACTTAAATACAGATTGAAAATGATAATACTTTTTAAACTTCAGACTCTTCTCTAGCTGTCTTGTAGTATATAGGATTATTAAGATTAAGCAAGCATTAAAAGTGTTTTTGTGAAAAATAAATGATTAAGGGTTGATTTTTATAGGATTATTTAATAAAACACAAGCTTACACCAACACTGGACTATTCTCATTAAAAACCCAAACCTGATGCAATCTATCTAAAATTCGCTCATTTCACATAAATGACTTATAATATAGCTGATAGCAACACTTACACAATTATAGTAGTAGGACTTACGCAAACCTAACCGAAGGGCAACGAAGTTGCTCACAAATATAGTCATCAAGAAGCCCTTGCTTAA
>NZ_JBHFHK010000118.1:0-1752 GCF_041928215.1 Hubeiibacter jixunmingi
GCGTTTAGATTGTATTGATACCCTGTTCTTCTATTTTATGTGGATTTGTGCCATTTATTAATTTCTTTTGCTATATATGAAGCTATTAGGTTGCTATATAATTATCAAAACATAGTAATCAAGTTTATTGGTTAAGGTAGCCGGGGGGGAGATGTGCCAGCGATTTGTTACACGATTGTGTAAAAATAATGAATTATCTATTATTTTTCATCTTCACAATATGATAGTATATTTGTTCATCAATTATAAACTTAGTATCTAGCCTTGGTATCCATAAAATGCTTACTCAACTCCATATTTACGAATATAGAAAACTTAAAGATTTAAGTTTAGATTTCAAGCCAACAGTTAATCTCATATCAGGCACTAATGGTACTTGTAAAAGTTCCATTCTCCATATTGTTGGTAATTCTTTTCAAGCATTTACAAAAAATTCTCAAGGCATAGATATCGAATCATTAAGCATCATTAATGCCATTAATAAGTTAACCAACCCAAAGATTGAAAATCTTACAAAGGGTGATAAGCAGTATAATGACCCTGCTCCCAACCAATCGGGAATTCTTCTAAAACTAGAATATGAGGGAAATTCTTATAGTTTTAGAAGACATAATACCAGAAATGATAATGGCTCAAGATTTGCATTAAAATTGCAGTATCCCGTAGGACAAAAGCAAACACTCCCTTATGGAATGGTAATATACCTTGGTTTATCTCGCATTATTCCCATTGGTGAATTATCTGGCGAAACAAAAAAGATTAGAAAATCATTACCTGATAAATACTCTCAAGAGCTGAATAGATTATATTACGAACTTACAGGAATTAAAATTAATGAATCAACTATAGAAGATAGCAATTCTCTTAAGCATCGGCTTGATTTTACTTCTACGACGGAAGGGGTTGATTCTAACACTATTTCTGCTGGGGAGGATAATCTAATCATTATTTTATCTGCTTTAATCAGTTTAAAATACCACTTTGACACTTGTACAAATCCTGTATTTAAGAAAAGTGTGCTACTAATTGATGAACTTGATTCAACCTTGCATCCTTCTTTGCAATATAAATTATTAAAGATACTCAAAGAGTTTTCAGAAAATTATAATATTCAATTGTTTGCAACAACTCACAGTTTATATCTATTAGATAAGGCTTTTAAAGAAAGTCTTAATGTTATTTATTTGAAAAAAACTGCTGGAGATTTAGTAGATAAGCTTAATGACCCTAATAGATATAAAATCGAAATGCAATTAAATTCCGAAACTAGGCAAGATATATATATGGATAAGAAAATTCCCATCTTTACTGAAGATGCGGAAGCAAAATTAATGACCCAGTTAATATTTAATGAGATTGCTAAGGATGATGAAAGCTTTTCATCCATTTTAATTTTTTTACATTATGTAGAGATGAAAGCAGGGTGCGATAATTTAAAATCTCTTTTTAAGGATAAAGTTTTCAGATCAAGTACTTTTAAAGCTATTTGCATTTTAGATGCAGATAGTCAAACTAATGATATATCCAATCATATTATTTCTTTACCATCTGAAAAGAGAGCCGAAGATAGTTGTCCAATGAGTCCTGAAAAACTTGTATTCTATCACTTAAATAATTTAGTTTGTTTTCAAACAAATAACGACTTTTGGAATAATCCTTCTGTTGTAGAAAATGGATATAATAGACCTCTTTCGAAAATGTAAATTTAGCGATTAACTTGCCAATTTATAAATCCTGCCACTAATTTCATTC
>NZ_JBHFHK010000119.1:0-1729 GCF_041928215.1 Hubeiibacter jixunmingi
CGTCCCTATCGTCTAGAGGCCTAGGACATCGCCCTTTCACGGCGGTAACCGGGGTTCGAATCCCCGTAGGGACGCCATATTCCAAAAGCCTAGCCAATGTGCTAGGCTTTTTTATTGTTATTTTATCGATGATCAGTGTATTTTATCATCAACATTTGATGAACTATTGAGGTCTATCATGGAAATTAATCCATACGTATTACGTCTAAAAGATTTAGGCGACCGTGGCGAAACCCTTCGGGGGTATCTTTGACTACGATGTCAAAAAAGAACGCTTAGAAGAAGTATTGCGTGAGTTAGAAGATCCAACTATTTGGAATGACCAAGCACGCGCTCAAGCGATTGCCAAAGAAAAAGGTGCATTGGAAAACAGCATCGGTGTATTAGATGCCTTGAGCGAACAGCTTGCTGATGCACAGGCAATGCTAGATTTGGCGGTAGAAGCGGATGATGAAAGCTTACTTGATGATGTGACCGCAGAATTAGATACCGCAGAAGAAAAATTAGCTAAGCTTGAATTCCAACGTATGTTCAGCAACCCAATGGATCCGAACCCATGTTTCTTGGATATTCAATCTGGCTCAGGTGGTACAGAAGCACAGGATTGGGCATCAATGCTGTTGCGTATGTACACACGCTGGATTGAGCGTCATGGCTTTAAAGCAGAATTGATGGAAATCTCGGATGGTGATGTAGCAGGCATTAAATCAGCGACTTTGCGTGTGGATGGTGAGTTTGCCTTTGGTTGGTTACGTACAGAAACTGGCGTACATCGTCTGGTGCGTAAATCACCATTTGACAGCAACAACAACCGTCATACATCGTTTGCAGCGGTATTTGTGTCACCTGAGATTGATGACAATATCGAAATCGAAATCAATCCATCTGATGTGCGTACTGATACTTATCGTGCATCGGGTGCAGGTGGTCAGCACATCAACAAAACCGATTCGGCAGTACGTTTGACGCACGCACCAACAGGTATTGTGGTGGCATGTCAAAATGAACGTTCGCAACATGCCAACCGTGACCGTGCGTGGAAATTGTTACGTGCAAAAATCTATGAATTGGAAATGCAAAAACGTAATGAAGCTGCTCAAGCACTAGAAGACAGCAAGTCAGATATTGGTTGGGGTAGTCAGATTCGCTCTTATGTATTGGATGATTCACGTATCAAAGATTTGCGTACCAATATCGAAAACTCGAATACCAAAGCGGTATTGGATGGCGATTTGGATAAATTTATTGAAGCCAGTCTTAAAGCAGGTTTGTAATGCTAAAAAATTGCAAAACTTGATTTAAATCCAAAGCCACGTTATAAATATAGCGTGGTTTTTTGTTGAAAATTATCACGACTAATTGACAAGAATAAAGTAACGTGAGTTCGGTTTAAAAAGGTATATTTTTATTGTCATTATATGATTTCTAAAAAGTAGGATGTGAGAAGCACTGTTTCGCAAGACGCACCTGAGAAGCGATTAAAGCTTCGTAAGATGCCGTTTTCTGAAAGGTGCGTAAGATGCACCCTACACACGAATTAAATTTACTTTTAAAATCAAATAATTAAATTTTAACTTATCCCAAGCTCACGTTAAAGTACTTTTCTATTTTTAACATTTTTATTTGTACGAAAATTTATAAAACCTATATTTTTAGGACTTACGCAAAACCGTAATTTTTTTGCATAAGGGGAATAAACTATAGTAGCATAAGGCATGACAAAAAAACC
>NZ_JBHFHK010000120.1:0-1719 GCF_041928215.1 Hubeiibacter jixunmingi
TGGGCATCAGTAAGTGTTAGTCTATTCATATAATCAGAATAACTGATTTTCTTTGTATGTCAACACACCCTAATATAACCTTTTAATTCAACACTCATATCCATTTTCTTTAGAAGAATTGATTTGAAAAATTAAGAAAATAAAAGCCTAGTTTAAACTAAGCTATTATTTTTAATACATATTGGATGATATTATGAATTATAAACCACAAACATAATCATAACGTACCCAACCATTGTAGCGACCAACAGTAACGTTGTACCAAGATTTATTGTCGTTACCAACAACCTCTTTATATACAGTAACAGGCGTATTGTTGGTAATACTAGTAATACGTTTGAATTGTTGACCTGGACCTGAGCGTAGTGTCAGTGTCCCTGTTGCATCATTCGTACATACATAGCCTGAAGTAGTCTTTTGTGCTGCTGGACCTAAGGCGTTAGCAGATGTTGCCACAGACAAACCTAATACTGCACTTACAGCTAGAATTAATTTAAAACTTTTCATTACAATTTCTCCGAAAGCATATTAAAACTTTACCAGTTATATAATGTAACCAAATTTAACGCCTTTTATTTTTTTCTGCAAGTTAAAATTTAATCTCATTGCAAAACAATAAAATTAATTTTATAATGTCTACACAAATGATGATTTACTCAATTAAATTGTATTTTTTAACTCGTATGGAATGAGACACTGCTCATGAAAAAAAAACAATTGTTAACCACTGGTGCGATTATTGGTAGCTTAGCACTCATTCCTGCCGTTTTTGCATTAACCAACCAACCTGCACAAGAAGAAATGGGACCTGCCGCAACTTCAGCCATCAAAACGATTGCCCAAGGCAATTACAATGAGCCTCAAGAAGGCAACACACTAAATGGTATGGAAAGCAATCAACCAACCGTATCATTTAATGATAGCAATGTTCCTAATGCAAACTACAATTCAAATGTAATGCCTGTCACACACGCTGCTAATATGCCTCCTGTACAAACACCCAATAACGCCTTATGTACACCACATCCTGAGGCAGCAAGTGTTGGGATCAAACATTATCGTTTCCCAGAACAGACTAATCTGGTGAGTATTGGTAATGGCTATAAAATGCATCCTGATGCCGCACAAGCTTTGAGTAAAATGATGGCAGCGGCTCGTCAAGATGGTGTAACATTGACCGTTGGTTCAGCGTTCCGTTC
Source organism: Hubeiibacter jixunmingi (assembly GCF_041928215.1). Lineage (NCBI taxonomy): Bacteria > Pseudomonadati > Pseudomonadota > Gammaproteobacteria > Moraxellales > Moraxellaceae > Hubeiibacter > Hubeiibacter jixunmingi. The sequence goes on from NZ_JBHFHK010000120.1 coordinate 1,200, forward strand.
GGTTGCATACCAACAAGGCATTGTTGACCGTAAAAAAGCAGCTGGACAAAAGCCAAAACAACTATATTTCATGTCTGCACCAGCTGGCTATTCTGAACATCATACTGGTTTTGCTTTAGATTTTAGTCCAATTAATCCTAGCTTTGCCAAAACTAAAGGCTATACATGGCTGCTAAGCAATGCAGGCAAATATGGTTTCAAACAAACTTACACTGCTGCCTATTCAGCGAAAAGTGGTGTATCTGAAGAGTCGTGGCACTGGAAATTCACTGATAGTCCAGCCGCACAACAAGCTTTGGCAGCACAGTCTTGTTACTAATCACTCGAATAATCCTTGTATCAAAAAGCACTACTACCCCGTAGTGCTTTTTTATTTCATATTTGTAATACGACAAAATCTATTTATGTAAATTTATTCGCATTTTATTGCATATTTGTGTAATTTAATAGACCTCTTTCGAAAATGTAAATTTAGCGATTAACTTGCCAATTTATAAATCCTGCCACTAATTTCATTCTC
>NZ_JBHFHK010000121.1:0-1294 GCF_041928215.1 Hubeiibacter jixunmingi
TGAAACCACTATTATTAATAGCGTTAGCAATATCACCTGCTGTAACAAATTTACCCGCATCTGCTGGTGCTACTGGTGCTACCGAACCTACATTATTCGGTGAACCCGCCGCAACGTTTGTTAAAGTAGTCGTTGCTGGTGCAATCGCCGATACTTTACTTGGTCCAGTTACGTCACCCGCATTTACAACTGTACCACCCGCTTTCTTCCAAGAACCATCTGGTTGTTGAATTACTGTGTCGCCATTCTTATCAGTTGCTGTGATTTGCGTAGTCTTGTTATCAACCGCTACGTTGTACTGAACATTGTTCACTTTACCATCTGTAGTCGTTGCAACTGTCGTACCATTGCCATCTTTGAAATTCACCGTATCGTACGGCTTCACAAAGTCTGTCGCCGCACCATTGGTTTGCAAATTCCAACCCGCATTCAACACATCACCTACAGTTGCCGCAGTGTTCATCTGTGCTGGTGTTAATGTCGGTGCAACTTGTGCAGTCGTGATAGTCACAGGGTTGCCCGCAACATCTTGGGTTGTGCTATAGGTTTTTGGTAAAGTACTTGCAATATTACCCAATGCCATTGGTGTGGTCGTAGAATTACCACCATTGTTCATTGATGCTACAACTGTATTTGCTGGTACTTCTGGCAATGTTTTATTTGGTGTGCCATCTGCATTCGCTGGATAGAAGTTGCCTGATACTGGATCTTTAACAACCTTATTACCTGCAACATCTGTATAAACTACTGGCAATTGCGAAGCATTCGTTAATGCTTGGGCATTCACATCTACAGTGATCTCACGAACACCATCTGCTGTAGTAACACCTGTCACTTTCGCCAAACCAGTACCTTTGAAGTCAACTTGATTAGCATTCTTCACTGTATCAACGTAGCCATTACCTGCTTTTGTTGATACAACCCAACCCATGTTACGTAAGTCACCTACTGTGGCTGCATTGGTGTCAAGTACTGCTGTGTTACCTAGGTTAAGCAGTGGGCTTGTACCCGCTGTGCCTGCTGGATTGGTCGGTACAGCTGTTGTACCTAGGTTACTTGCCACGCCTGTAATTGCTGTGTTGCTTGCGTTGATACCTGTACTGTTAATTGTCACAGGTCCTGCTTTAACACTGTCAAAAGTGACATCTTTGGCTGTCGCATAAGTCACTTTACCATTGGCGTCTTGTTGTACGGTCAGGTTAGTGCCTGCAGCCATGTCAACTGTGCTACCTGGTTTGATAAGTTCATCTGTACCAGAAACTTTGTTGCCTGAGGTTTTTAAGGTGAAACCACT
>NZ_JBHFHK010000122.1:0-1240 GCF_041928215.1 Hubeiibacter jixunmingi
ATTGGCTGTCGCTAAAGCCCTTGATTGTTTCGTATCTCATCTTGTCATTATATCAAAACTTTCGCAAGATGTCTATTCTCATTACTAAATATTTTTGCCATCTGTTTATGATATTGTTAATATAATCGACAGAATATTTGGCTCTTTTGTAGCATGATCTAATGAAAATTTTGTTGTGGCGTAGTCTCGTTATAGTTTTTCTTATTTTAGCCTTTATTGGTGCAGTGTTGCCAGGTTTACCTACAACAGTATTTTTGATTCTTGCAGCATGGGCAGCATCGAAAGGATGGCCTGAAGTAGACGAATGGTTATTAAATCACCCTAAATATGGTGCAACACTAAGAGATTGGCGAGAAAATGGCACCGTCCCAAGACGTGCAAAATGGATTGCCAGCATCATGATGTCGGTAAGTGCATTAATTATGCTATTTACGCACGCACCATGGTGGGTAAAAACATTCGCCATTGTGAGTATGGTGCTGGTTTGTATTTGGCTATGGTCACGTCCAGAGCAAAAACTGCCTGTGCAACCTTAAAAAGCGTTATGATAAATGTCAAAAAATGCTTATTAAATGTGTGAAATTACAGGAAATGAATATAAAATCGCCATTAGAATAAAAAAATAATAAAATCATTTGACAGTTGCGAGATATTCTCTATAATGCAACACACAAAGTTACTGTTGATAAAACGGGTGCTTAGCTCAGTTGGTAGAGCGTCTGCCTTACAAGCAGAATGTCGGCGGTTCGATCCCGTCAGCACCCACCATTATTTAACAAGTGATTGCGATATATCCCATTAAGTGCAGCGGTAGTTCAGTTGGTTAGAATACCGGCCTGTCACGCCGGGGGTCGCGGGTTCGAGCCCCGTCCGCTGCGCCATTTAATTGATATATTGTGATGATTACTTTGTAGATTTCTTGCGAATGCAGCGGTAGTTCAGTTGGTTAGAATACCGGCCTGTCACGCCGGGGGTCGCGGGTTCGAGCCCCGTCCGCTGCGCCATTTACAAGAATTTACTTTTTTAAGCATAGGGTGCTTAGCTCAGTTGGTAGAGCGTCTGCCTTACAAGCAGAATGTCGGCGGTTCGATCCCGTCAGCACCCACCATTAGTGACCATACCTTGATTGTTTTTTAGATTTTAGGTAGCCAGTACGCAGCGGTAGTTCAGTTGGTTAGAATACCGGCCTGTCACGCCGGGGGTCGCGGGTTCGAGCCCCGTCCGCTGCGCCATTTACAAG
>NZ_JBHFHK010000123.1:0-1230 GCF_041928215.1 Hubeiibacter jixunmingi
TTGGCTGTCGCTAAAGCCCTTGATTGTTTCGTATCTCATCTTGTCATTATATCAAAACTTTCGCAAGAGGTCTAATTATTAAAAATATTGCTAAAAAATACTAACTTGTTCACGTTTATGAGGTTAAATGTCGCATAGTTAATCAAAAATTAAACTAATTAATTATTAATTTTATATTTAAAAAATCCAATTTTAAACAAAAAACGAACTAAAAGAACGATTATTTTTCAAAATTACAAGTAATGAAATTTGTAAATTTTCAAGCTTATTAGGTAGTTTTTTAGTCTGAAAAATTGACAAATTGCAAAACACACCAAAAATGAAGGGTATTTTTTAGTTAAAAAAGATTAATATTTAGGCTAAATTTCCACAATTATATAATATTTATGATTATTTTTTCATTTATGGTGTTTTATTGTTTTGGTTGAAAAATGGTAAATTAAGTCGTTGCACCTTAATTAGGATAATAATATACTTCCTAAGTAAGCAGATTAAAACAGCAGTTATTGTGTAACTACTTTTTCATAATTTTGATGTAATTTTATACTAAATTTATTTTCTGGGTATAAAATGTGGTTATTGTAAAAATAATCCAGTTTTAACCAAGAACATGGCGTATTGTTTTGGTAGTCTGTCTCGCATCTTAGGTGTTTGGATATGGAATAGCATAGCAATATTGGGTAACACTTACATAAAATAAATCTTAGTGTGCAATCGGTAGACGGTGAGAGATCTCCACCTACCACAGCAAAGGAAAGTTCTATGAATCATAATTATCGAGTGGTCTATAACGAATCGACCCAAACCTATACAGCAGTAGCAGAAAATGCGACTTCACGCGGTAAGTCGTCCACTGTGAGCGTAAAAAGCAAAATAGGATCTGATCAACCAATTACATCTACCGCAAGTCACAAAATTGTAAAAACCTTGTCTGTAATTGCGACATTTATTGCAGTAATGTCGTTTGGTACAGCTGCACATGCAGTTATAAATGAATCACCTGTTACAATCGGTGTGGGAGCAACTTCAGCAAATATAACTAACATTTCTATCGGTCCAAATGCTAAATCAGGACAAAAATTTAGTTGGATTGATACTTCGGGAAGATACATAGGCTCTGATGCCACCTATAGAGGTCAACAAATCTATGAAGATATAGCAAAAGAAATTAATAAATGGCACAAATCCACATAAAATAGAAGAACAGGGTATCAATACAATCTAAACGCC
>NZ_JBHFHK010000124.1:0-1202 GCF_041928215.1 Hubeiibacter jixunmingi
TGCTGAGAAAACCGATGAATCTTTTGCTGCTAATATCTATCTGGCTGCAACAATAATCAATTTGCGTTAATTGTCAATACGCCCTAATGCGTAATTGATCTTGAGCAGGCTCTTCATAAATATCGCAGACAACAAAAAGCCCTAACATCCTGTTAGGGCTTATTTGTATGTGTGCAAAACGAATAAGACATCAATGTCTATCGTTGCTTCCTTTCATCTATCCTTAACCTTGCGTTTGCTATCCTATCTGTCCATGTGTGTGTAATAGGCTAAAATAATATGTCAGAAAATAGGCAAAAAGCTCGTATTGTTGTCAGTTAAAACTTACATGACTATTGGGTGTTTAGTATTCAAAAATTATGAATAACATCGTCTAAAAATAGATAAAATCATTATCTTGAATTGCAAATACAAAAAAGCCCTAACGTCCTGTTAGGGCTTTTCTTTTTGGGGTGAACTACATAAACTAACCTTGTTTATGCTACACGAGCCTTGTGCAAAATATCCATATTTAACTTACTTCCATAAGCAATCCATTTACCCCAAACATCCTTATTCAATGAGAAACCATCCATCGTTTCCTTGTATGCAAGGATAGACAAATCACACCAATGTGCCTAGATGCAAAAAGCCTATTATCATGTACGCAAAAACGTACAAAAATAATAGGCTTTGTTACATATTGATAAAAATCAATTATTTATATTTGCGGTGACCTTCTTGCATCACTTTGCTCATTTCAGCACTTAGTTGTTTTGCTTGAGCCAATTGACCTGCTTTGGTGAATGCGATCGCACGGTCGATTTGTGCATTCAGTTTGTCATATACTGCTTGATATTGTTTGGCTTGAGGGCTAGTCGCTGCAACAGAACGCATCTCATCAGGCATAATATTGCGTGCGTTGTTTGACGCATTTTTCATTTGAGTCAAGGCAGTGAGTGCGGCAGTCGGTGTAGTCGCATTAGCGAAGGCTTTTTGACTGCTTGCCATCACTTCCATATTGTTACCTAAAGCACCAGCAAAAGCTTGGCTGGCGGTAAGGCTGGCGATAGCGAGTAAACTTGCACAAATAATTTTTTTCATTTTTGACTTCCTTCAAAGCGAAACAATGACGATTAAATGGTGAATAATAGGGCGTGTTGACAATTAACGCAAATTGATTATTGTTGCAGCCAGATAGATATTAGCAGCAAAAGATTCAT
>NZ_JBHFHK010000125.1:0-1196 GCF_041928215.1 Hubeiibacter jixunmingi
GCTTATGCAGTTACTTTAGCAACAACACCAGCACCTACTGTACGACCACCTTCACGAATCGCAAAGCGTAAGCCTGGATCCATTGCGATTGGGTGAATCAATTCTACTGACATTTCTACGTTGTCACCTGGCATTACCATTTCAACGCCTTCTTTCAACTGGATTGCACCAGTTACGTCAGTTGTACGGAAATAGAACTGTGGACGGTAACCGTTCAAGAATGGAGTGTGACGACCACCTTCTTCTTTTGACAACACATATACTTCTGCGTCAAATTTAGTGTGTGGCTTGATTGTACCTGGTTTAGACAATACTTGACCACGTTGTACGTCTTCACGCTTAGTACCACGTAACAATACACCACAGTTCTCGCCTGCACGACCTTCGTCTAGCAATTTACGGAACATTTCAACACCAGTAACGGTAGTCTTAGTGGTATCACGGATACCTACGATTTCAACTTCTTCACCTACTTTGATGATACCAGTTTCTACACGGCCAGTTACTACTGTACCACGACCAGAAATTGAGAATACATCTTCGATTGGCATCAAGAAATCTTTGTCAATTGCACGCTCTGGCTCTGGAATATAGCTATCTAAAGCAGCAACTAAGTCTAATACTGACTGTTCGCCATATTGACCAGCGTCACCTTCCAATGCTTTCAATGCAGAACCACGGATAACAGGCGTGTCATCACCAGGGAAATCGTAAGAAGAAAGCAATTCACGTACTTCCATCTCAACCAATTCTAACAACTCTTCGTCGTCAACAAGGTCACATTTGTTCAAGAATACGATGATGTATGGTACACCTACTTGGCGAGACAACAAGATGTGTTCACGCGTTTGTGGCATTGGACCATCAGTCGCAGCACATACAAGGATTGCGCCGTCCATTTGAGCAGCACCAGTGATCATGTTTTTAACATAATCAGCGTGTCCTGGACAGTCAACGTGTGCATAGTGACGAGTTGGAGAATCGTATTCTACGTGAGAAGTATTGATCGTGATACCACGTGCTTTTTCTTCTGGAGCAGAGTCGATTTGTGAATAGTCTTTTGCTTCGCCACCGTAGTGCTTAGAACAGATTGTTGCAATCGCAGCAGTCAATGTGGTTTTACCATGGTCAACGTGACCGATAGTGCCCACGTTTACGTGTGGTTTATTACGTTCAAATTTAGCCTTAGCCATAAT
>NZ_JBHFHK010000126.1:0-1183 GCF_041928215.1 Hubeiibacter jixunmingi
ATTGGCTGTCGCTAAAGCCCTTGATTGTTTCGTATCTCATCTTGTCATTATATCAAAACTTTCGCAAGAGGTCTATTTATAGAAACCTGTCAACGGATAAAAAATTAAGAAATAATTAAATTGTTCTGTTTTGAAATAACTATTAAAGATAATGCCAAGTCTTGTGCATAAATTGAATAATATCATTTAACGCAACCACTTTAAAATTGAGCTGTTCACCGTGTTTATCATGATATTTTTCGAGAATAATCATACAGCCATATTCCAATTTACCTTCACGATTAAACTCCAATTCTTTGATTTTCACTGAGTGGGTGATACCATTTTCTGCTAAATACACATGATAATCTTCGCCTGTATGTCCATGAAAATGATATTTAAAAGCAATTTTATCCAAAATATCTTCAATCTCAAATGCCCCATAACCACGTTTACTTTCAGATGCTTTATCATGTGTAATCAGGATATCAATATCAGGGGATTTTTTACCGAGTTTTTTTAATTGCTCACGTTCAGCATTTTGAATAAACTGCGGATGGTGACGCCCCTTTTTATCGCCAATGCGTCCAATTCCTACCACGCTTAACTGTTCATTTTTATTTTGTAAGATAAACGGCACGCCTGTACGACATACCCAGATACGTTGATAAATATCTATCGGGAAATAAGGGTGATCGTGTAATTTTGCGAGATATTCTAATTCATCCAAAAATGCGTGGTCTTCATGATTACCACGCACGCAATACATATTGATATTGAGTTTATCTAAATATGTAGCAATTTCAGCATGAGATTTTACAAAATCGTTGCTAAAACCCAGTTCATCACGATCATTTAAGGCGTGTCTAAGTGTTGCTTTATCCATTTTATTTTTGTCTGGAAAAGCCCCCATATCACCACATTGTAAAATCAAATCAATCTTTTCTTGATATAGATTTTGATAATGTTCCACCAATTTAAATGGTAATAAAAACTTACCATGAATATCAGCAAATATTGCAACTCTTAACATTTTATATTGTCCTGTTAAATTTTTGAATCAGCATAAATAGGACTTACGCAAAACCGTAATTTTTTTGCATAAGGGGAATAAACTATAGTAGCATAAGGCATGACAAAAAACCAATCACACGCATAGACTACTGCCAATACCTAATGGTGAGCCAAACCAACTACACACTCA